>PCCP01000017.1 GCA_002731775.1 Gammaproteobacteria bacterium | reverse complement strand
TTACCGGTACTAATGAGCGCTTTGGAAAAACTGCGTGACCTGCGCACGGCAGCGCAACCCGTTGCCGCCCGCCGCGACGACATTCCATCGCGCTACGCAGACTACGATCGACTGCGCGCCAGTCTCCGGTAGTAAACGATGCATGCCGACAAATTCAGCACATTAGAGGAAGGCATTTACCTGCTTAATCATTCGGTGGGCCGGCCTCCCGTTTCTGCCTACCAGCAGGTGCAGGCCGGGTTTATCGAACCCTGGAAAACTCTGACTAACGACCTGTGGTCGCGCTGGATTGAAGAGATCGACGAATTTCGAAAAGCCACTGCGTTGCTGCTGAATGCATCGTGGCAGGATGTATGCCCGCAAACCAATCTCTCCGGTGCGCTCAGCAAATTATTACCGGCCCTGCCCCACACCTCTGGCCGCAACGTTATTGTCTACAACGAACAGGACTTCCCTTCCATGGGCTTCGTCTTGAACCAGGCCCAGCGCACTGGCTTTCAACTGCGCTGCATCCCCACTGACAGTGACCCACTGGACCTGCAGGTATGGGACGATCGACTCGATAGCAGTTGCGCCTGCGTCCTCGTCACCCATGTTCAATCCAATACCAGTGTGCAGGTCGACGTCGCTGGCATCTGTGCATTGGCAAAAAAATCCGGAGTGATACCCATTGTTGATATTGCCCAGTCGGTAGGTGTAACTGAAATAGACCTGAGCCAATGGGATGCAGATTTTGTTCTCGGCTCCTGCGTAAAGTGGTTATGTGGTGGTCCCGGCGCCGCTTTTTTGTGGGCCAACCCGGATATCATCGAGCAATGCCAGCCCACCGATGTGGGCTGGTTCTCACACGCCGACCCCTTCGAGTTCGATATTCACGATTTTCGCTACGCCGAGGGTGTGCTGCGGTTCTGGGGTGGCACTCCCTCGGTCATACCCTACGTTGTTGCCGCCAACAGTATTAAGCTGATAGCGCAAATCGGGGTTGATCAGGTGCGCCGGCACAATCTGGCATTAAACCAAAGGCTGCTCGACAGTTTGCCTGAGAAGGTAGCAATCTGTCCCGTCCTACCTGAGCTGCGCGGCGGCACCGCGGTATTGAACTTTGGCCAGCAGCAGTCCACAGTAGAGCAAAACCTGCTCGACGCCGGCGTGCACTTTGATTCACGCCCGACTGGCCTGCGCCTGTCGCCCCATATTTACAATAACAATGCAGAAATAGATGTCGTTACGGAAACCATTCTAGGGTGCCTCAAGCACTAGCCGATAAGCCCCCTTCACTGGTTGCAGGAATCACCATTGTTGCCGGCACCGCCGTGGGCGCCGGTATGTTTTCATTGCCGGTTGTTTCCGCTGGTATGTGGTTTAGCTGGTCGATTCTGCTACTGGCATTCACCTGGTTCTTTATGTACCACTCCAGCCTGATGATCATGGAGGTCAACCTCAACTACGAGCCGGGCGCCAGTTTTGACACCTTTGTGCGCGATACGCTGGGGCCGCGCTGGAACCTGCTCAACAGTCTCACCCTGACCTTTGTGCTCTATATCCTGACCTACGCCTACGTCAGTGGAGGCGGCTCTATCGTTAGCCACACACTCAGCAGCGTAACGGGTCTACACCTGCCAGGTAAGTTGGCAGGCCTGATCTTTGCCGTGGGGCTGGCTGCCTTCGTCTGGTTCAGCACCGCTTTGGTCGGTCGCATGACCACCATCCTGGTCGGCGGCATGATTATTACCTTTGCGCTGACTGCCAGCGGGCTCACCGCCCGAGTGCAACTGCCCATCCTGCTCGACAATCGCCCCGAGTACGCGTTATTCACTCTTGCCGCCATACCCTATTTCCTGACCTCTTTCGGTTATCACGGTAACGTACCCAGCCTTATCAAATACTACGGCAGGGATCCCCGGCGAGTGCGCCTGTGCCTGCTGTATGGCTCTCTCATCTCACTGCTGGTATATAGCGCCTGGCATGTCGTCACCCTCGGCAATATTTCACGGCCGGACTTCAAACCTATTATCGCTGCGGGCGGCAATATCGGTGATTTGGTCGCGGCTCTCGCTGGAGTCGCCGACGAGGAAAATCTAACAAGTTTGCTCAGCGCCTTTGCCAATATGGCGGTTGTGTCTTCGTTTCTCGGCGTAAGCCTGGGCTTGTTTGATTTTATCGCCGATAAATTCAAATTCGACGACAGCAGAGGCGGGCGCTTTAAAACCGCTCTGCTCACTTTCGTACCGCCGACATTGGGCGGGCTGATCTTTCCCAATGGCTTCTTATATGCCATAGCTCTGGCGGGTCTGTGCGCCTGTATGTGGGGTGCTATAATCCCGGCTCTGGCGGTCAAGGCGAGTCGCAAGAAATACGGCAATCCCCACTACCGGGTATGGGGAGGCGACGCTCTGGTCTACCTGATTATGAGTTACGGAGGACTACTGATCGTTTGCTATTTTCTGGCAGCCATCGAGATTTTACCGGTCTATTGAAGCAGGCGTTGGCGCCAGTCTATTTGCGCTTGCGCAGCACACCAAAACCATCGTTGCTGCCCTTATCATTCTTAACAAGGTCCGGCCATGGAATTTCGCCGGTAGCAGTCAAAATCGCTCACCCAATAACGGCAGAGTTCCTTCATATAGGCTGTGTCGGCACCTAAATTCCAGCCGCTATTGTCGGGCAGAGCCTGCCAGGGATAGCGCTGCACCCTGGCGTAGACCTCGTTCAGGGTGTTCTCGGAAATAGCTCGATTAAATTCTCTGATCATTACCTGTTCGATCTGTGTTCGTTGACGGTTGCTCCCGCAGTTGACCCTGCAATAGTTCCGGATTGAGTCTGGTTAGCATAGCGAAACTCGGCCGACTTCAACTAAGCCTGCCTTGTAAAGGCAAGTCGATAAAAGATAAGTCGAGGCAAACACGATTAAAGCCACGCATCTTCTCTTCCTCGGAGCGCCATTCAGCCACTGATTATGCGGTCTGGGTCCTGGTCGATACGAATGTCCACGACACCAGGGGCTGTGAGAAAGCTAGTCGAGCAGCCACTGTAGGAGAAGGTTGGTAGGTGTTGGACATCAGGGCGCATCCATGTAGTCGCTTAGGGCTTGTAGAACAGCCTCGTTTTCATGGTCCATGCCTATAGTAATGCGCAGAAACTCATCTGAACCGCTGGCCGGGCGTGGAATAATTCCCCGGGACTGGAGAAAGGCTCCGGCTGCTCCGCCACTTTTATTGCTGTCTTTGGCGAACCTCAAGAGATAGAAGTTAGCCTGACTCGGTATGACTTCAATACCCATTTCCGTCAGGGTGCGGCTGATGCGTTCGCGCCAGCTAGCATTATGCGTTCGAATTTTCTCGATATAGGCAGTGTCCTTGACCGCTGCCGCGGCGGCGGCCATGGCAGGGCCGTTGGTGTTGAAGGGCGTGCGAATGCGTTGTACCGGATCAATGATGCCAGCTGAGCAATAGGCCCAGCCGATTCGTAGGGAGGGCAGGCCGTATATTTTGGAAAAAGTGCGTGTGACAACGACATTGTCGCATTCGTCTGCCAGGGCGATGCCGGTAACGTAATCCTCGGCGGTAGCATACTCAGCGTAGGCCTCGTCGATCAAAAACAGGCAGTTATCCGGCAGGCCCGCTTGCAGGCGGCGCAGCTCACTGCCGTCAATATAAGTTCCGGTTGGGTTGTTGGGGTTGGCGATGGTGCAAAAGCGGGTTTTATCACTGACCAGCGTTAGCATGGCGTTCACGTCGACCTGATAATTGCGTTCCGCCGCAATGACCAGGTCGGCACCCTGGGCTGTGCAGTGAATATTGCTCATTATAAAACCGTTCTCTGACAGCAGCGCCTCCTGCCCGTCGCCCACATAGGCCCTTGCCATCAGCTGGATCAGCTCATCGGAACCGTTGCCGCAGATAATGCGCTGGGGGTTCAGGTCGTAGGTCTCGCCAATAGCGTCGCGCAGCGCGCTCTGGCTGCCATCGGGATAGCGGTTGAGTTGCGATGCTGCCTGTTGATAGGCCGCTATAGCCAGCGGTGAAGGCCCCTGGGAGGATTCATTAGAGGACAGCTTGATCGGGTTGCTAATCCCTTCGATGGTACTTTGTCCCTGCTGGTAGGGTGACAGACGCATAACACCTGGTCGGGCCTGTGGTCCACTCACTCGCAAACCTCCTTGCGGTTTTGCGGCATCATCAGAAAGGGCCAGGGCGGCGGGAAAAACTCCTTCACCGTTACCTCGATGATAGACGGGCCTTTCTCCTGAAATGCCAGGCGAATGGCAGCCCGCAGAGACTCGGCGTCGTGTGCGGCAAAGCCGGCAGCGCCGAAACTTTCCGCCAGTTTTACGAAATCAGGGTTGTGCAGATCGGAGCAAATCACCCTGCCGTCAAACCACTCTTTTTGCTGACGCTGTACATTGGTAAATCGACTGTCGTTGAAAATGATGGTTACCAGGGGTAGCTGGTACTGCACTGCGGTGGATATCTCCTGAATGTTAAACATAATGCCGCCGTCACCGCTGATCTGGATAACTCGCTTGTCCATATTGCCTGCCATAACACCTAGCGCAGTGGCGTAGCCGAAGCCCAGAGTACCCTGGTAGCCCGCGCTGATGTGTTGACGTGGTTCGTAGACCGGAAAACCGTACCAGGAGGCGAAGCCTACCTGTGTCACCTCGTCAACGAAAATGCCATCGCGGGGTAACTCCTCGCGTATTACGTCCAGGTACGCCATTTGCGGGGCGACTTGTGATCGCACTAACTTGTCGATTTCAGCTCTCAGAGCCAGTAATTCTTGTTCCCGAGACTCCGGCTGGTGGTCGGCATCGGACAGCGCTACTGAAATCGCCGCAGAGACATCCGCTGCGTCACCGACAATGCCCAGCTCTGGTTTACAGATACGTTCGAGCTGCACCTGGTCGATATCGACACGTATCAGTTTAAGCTCATCGTCTTTGCCCCACATTACCAGGGGCCAATGCAGCCGCGTGCCGATGGCCAGTACTGCGTCTGCCTCGCCCCAAAGGCGATGCCCCATGGGATGGTTGGCGCTCAGGTAGTGTTCAGATGAAATAACGCCTTTGCCCGCGCGAAAGGCGACCACCGGGGCTTGCAATGCCTCTGCCAGGGCCCGGATTTCCCTGCTGGCTTCCAGCGCGCCAGAGCCGACATAGATCAGCGGTTTCTTGGCATTGACCAATATTTTCACCGCCTCGGTAATCTGTGCAGTATCGATCGGGGGCCTTGGGTAATCAGAGATTGCCGGCAGTAATTCCACTTCCGCTTGCAGCGCCATAATGTCCATGGACATTTCTATTTCGACAGGCTGAGGGCTGCCCGTTGTGAGCTGTTTGAAGGCTTCTTGCACACGGTCAGGCGCAAGACTGGGATGATCAATTCGTTCCGCCCATTTGGTGATATGGCTTATCATCCCCAACTGGTCGTTAATTTCATGCAGGTCGCCGTACCCTTTACCGATCGCCGTGGAGGGGATTTGGCCGGAGATACACATGACAGGCGCGAAGTTCGCCCAGGCTGTGCACAGGGCGGCCGCAGAGTTGAGCAGGCCGGGTCCGGGCACCACCGTATAAACGCCAACCTTGCCGGTAGACCTGGCATAACCGTAGGCCATATACGCTACGCCCTGTTCGTGTCGGGTGTGAATCAGGCGTATGTTGTCGCCTTCTTTGTACATGGCGTCGAACAGATAGTCGAGTTGACCTCCGGGCAGACCGAACACGGTATCAACCCCGTTAACCGAAAGTGATTTTATGATGGCTTCTGCGCCAGTCATGACTGTCATCGATTTTGTCCCTTAAGTGTTAGTCATGGCCGAGCGCTTTTTAGCGTGACGCCGGCGGTAGCGAATTAAAAAAAACGGAAAGCCGATCAGGTAGACCCACACCATGGGGTTGACCAGTGCCTTGCCTAGTGCCGATAACACGTCATCCGGGCTGATATATACCTTGGTCTGCATGGCCTGGCTTTTGTGGCTGTGCACAATCAGGTGGTCTTTCTTGTATTCAAAACGACCGAATTCAAAATCGATATCGGCCAGTTTACTTTTCATTTTCATGGCATTAACTCTTTTTCAGTCGCCCGGTCTCCTGGGCGTAGGCAATGCGTTTTTCCAGTAGCTTGGAAATGTCTTCGGGCTCGTAACCGTGGGGCGGTGTGAACTGACCGCGGGCGTACAGGTCGTCAAATACTTCCTTGCAGATCGATATTTTATCGACCAGAGCCCTGGGTGGCTTACCGGAGGGGAAGCGGTTGGGCGGGTAGATCGGGTTGGTATACATTTCCCTGAAGCCCTCGGTGCGCACATCGATCCAGCAGTTGTGATTAGTGCGGGTGCGATAGTGTCTCAAGGCTTCAATATCAATAGTCACTGAAAGCACCTGCTCCGCGGGGTAGGGCGCCTCGCGCAGCAACATGCCGGTATAGTCAATGGCAAAAGAGTGGCCAGGGCAGAATGCCTTGGGGTAGTACTCGTAGTTCACGCTGCCCCAGTTAGCACCGAGCAAATAACACATATTGTCGTGGGCCCTGGTGCGTCGGGTAAATTTCCAAAAATCCCAGGGTTCAGACACGCCTTCCACTTCCTGAATGGCGCCGGGGTGACAAATGATTTCCGCACCGTTGTAACCCAGCGCCCTGGAAACCTCCGGGGTACAACCGTCGTGGCAAGTCATGGTTCCCAGTTTGCCGATTTCAGTGTCGATAACTGGGAACAGATCTTTTATACCGCCGCCAAAATGGGCTGTATATTCATCAAAAATATCGTGGGGGCTGGTGCCCAGACCCAACGAGGCGTTGATGTGCCATTTGTGGTACTTCAATACAACCTCGCCGCTGGGCCCGACGATGAAATTGGTGTTGAACCAGCGATCGGGAAATTCGGAAACCTGCTCTACGACGCCACCGCCGCATATGTATAGGCCGTATTCCTTGGCTATTGCTCCGAGCTGGTCAATTTCCGGCCCCGGAATGGTTACCGCCTTTTTCATCTGGTCTTCAATTTTGCTTTCACCTTTGCCCGGTGTACCCACCCCCTGCATGAAATACTCGGGTAAGATGACCAATCGCACCGGTACTTCCCAGAAATATCCGACACCAAAGTGGATCATTTTGATCACCCGATCGAGGTTCTTCTGAATGCCTTCCCGGTCCTCTACGACCGTCACTTCAGGCTGAACGATCAGCGCTGTATAAGGTTCTATTCGGTCTCTCATTGTAATTCCCATGTGTTTAATCGGTGCCGTAACCCAGGAACTAGAAGTCGCAGCTTAAAAATCGAAATCGTCATCTTCTTCAATGACACCCATATCCAATAAAATCTCATTGGCGGCTATAGTGCCCATGCCGCTGATGCCGCCCCCTGGGTGGCAGGAGGGCCCGGTCATATAAAACTTCTTTACCGGCCCGCGGTAATTGGCATAGTTGGGAATGGGCCGAAAGGCACCCATTTGTGACAACGTGCGTTCGCCACCCGTGGTCACCCCCCGATGGAAGCACAGGTTGGCGCGCTCTAAAGTCGGTCCGGTTTCAACATATTCGGCCAGAATATTGTCGTTTGTCATGTTGGTGGTGTAGTTGCGTAATTGCCCTAGCAAGGTGTCGCGGCAGTACTGCGCTCCGATGGTTTCCCAGTTTTCGCCGCTGGCCAAGTCCACGGGAACAAAAGTGTCCATAATAAGTGTGTGCTTACCCTCAGGTGCTCGCGTTGGGTCCATTGTGGTCCAGGCGGCCGTCCATAAGAACGGGTCTGTGGGTGCTAGCCCTGCGGAGATCTCCTGATATTGCTTATCGATATCTGCCATGGTGCCAAACATGCGTTGATAAGCGGTTTTGTTCATGTCCGGGCCGTTCTTGAATTGCGGTACCTCGTCCAGCGCATAGTGCACCCTAGCGATAGAGATATCGCCGAAGGTGAAGGCGCGAACCTTGTCCTTGAAACCGGCGGGCAGCTCATTATCTTCAAAGCCAGTGAGGAAGGTTTGATAGGGGTCTAGTGAACTGACCACAGCATGACGCGCAAAAAGGTCATCACCATTTTCCAGCCGCACACCTTTACACTCGCCGTTCTCGGTAATGAATTTGCGCACGGTTGCCCCAGTCATCACCTTACTGCCCTGAGCTTCAATATAGCTTTTCATGGACTCGGACAGCATGCCGCTACCACCTTCGGGAATGGATTGGCCGAAGTAGTGAATGCTGGGAATCATCACATAAAAACCCTGGGCGGTACCGAGTTGGTCTGGCAGGGTTTGCGGCGCCATAGCCCAACCCAGGATGAATGCACGGACATGATCGTTTTCGAAATTGTTCAGGGTGAACTGCCGCGAACTGAGCTGGTAGTCCCTTAGCCGCTGAAGCCCCTCCGGGTTGTTTTCCAGTCCCCGGTACAGGTAGCTCGGCGGAGAGGGTGGCGCAAACATAGCCTTTACTACACCGTCCTGGATTTCACCAAACTCATTGTATATTTCCTTATAGCGGGTAGCGTCCTTCTTAGAATACTCAGCGATGGTATCGCAGGTCTTGTCGACATCCTTGTAGACAATAATGCCCGGCCCTTCATACTTGTTGGGGTGGCCGGTAATGTGGTCATCTGAATAGATGTACTTTAGTCCGTGTTTCTCCAGTTCGGGGCGCAGCTTCTGAAAGTCAGGGTTGAGGTGAATCCAGACGTGAGAGGAGCCGAAGGGGTCGTGCTTAAAACCGGGCAGGGTCAACTCGCGGGTGAGTACCCCGCCGCCTACCCATTCGTTGCGCTCAAGGACCAAAACCTTGAGGCCATTTTTAACCAGCATAGCTGCGCAAATTAAGCCATTGTGGCCGGCGCCGGCGATGATGACATCATAGTCAGACATGGGATCTCCTAAGTGAGGCAGCATTATTAATCCCATTAATTAAATTTGCAAGTAATTGCCAAAAAAATACATAAGTAGCCTATATACGTGACTATAATCGATTTAATTTTTTATCAAAGATGCATGTTTCGGTAGTTATAAACATAAATGGTCAAAACATTTAGTCTATTTAATCCCATAATAGTTGTGTACACTGGACTGACTTTAGTAATGATCAGAGAAGAACTTGATGAGTTCCAAGAAGTCCACGAGGGGACAGGTGCCAGCGGTGGTGGACATACTGGGCTTTCGCATGGCCGCGGGTGAATACCAGGAAGGTGAAGTTCTGCCCGTTGAGCAAGACCTGGCGGACAGTCTCGAGGTGGGCCGCAATGCTCTCAGAGAAGCTGTGAAAGTGCTCAGTGGCAAGGGTCTTATTTCCACGGCGCCTCGCAGCGGTACCAAGGTGCGTCCGCGGGGCGAGTGGAATATGTTGGACCCCGATGTCCTTCGTTGGCATGCAGATCCGGATATCGCCACTGAAAAATTCATGCTTGATCTCATCGAGATGCGTGGAATTATAGAGCCCAAGGCGGCGGAGTTGGCTGCGGTGCGAGCCACCAAGGAAGATGTGGCCACTATCTTGTCGGCCTATGACACCATGGCGGGCAGTGGCGAGGACAGGCAGGCGCGTTTGGAGGCCGATATCCTGTTCCATTCCGCCATTCTGAAAGCATCCCATAATGAGGTCTTGAATCATTTCAAGTACGCGATTGCCGCCTACTTAAAGGCGCACTTTAGGCGTGGGGGGTCGGTTTCGGACGAGGCCGATCAAAAAGATCTTGAACGGCATCGCCAAATAGCCTGGGCGATTGCCGCCGGCAAGGTTAAGTCGGCCTACAGTTTGACGGTGGAAATGCTCAATTCTAACCATAGTCATTTCTCCAAGGATGAATGATTCGCCTTGGCAATTGTTGTAATTACAGGTTGTAGTTCGGGTGTTGGCTATGAAAGTGCACTGGCCTTTGCCCGCCGAGGCGACCTCGTTTACGCCTGTGTGCGACATCCTGAGCGCGCCGCTTCACTTGCGCAAAAGGGAGCTGAAAAAAGCTCGATATTCGAATCAAAACACCCGGCGAAGTTTGCAAAAAAAATGGGCGGGATGTGCTGCATTGATTACACCCCTTGAAGGTGTCCGCCTAAGACCGGATCCAGGCAAACACAGAAAACGCCATGGGTGTACTTTTCGATCAGATTACACTGGAGTGAGACGATGTCATTGATACCTGCAGATAATGTATTTGCCCTGGGTGCAATTTTATTTTGCGTGGCCTGGCTGGCTTTTCTTATCGATACCAAGCCTATAGGTAAAAAAACCTCCGGTGTTATTTGGGCGCTGGGTGTATCCATGCTGTTGTCCAATACCGGGATAATCCCTTTTAGCAGTCCGACTTATGATTTTGTGGGTGGGTCTTTGGTGCCGCTTGCCATACCCCTGTTATTGCTCAAAGGAGATTTGCGGCGTATTTTTCGCGAAAGCGGCGGTGTAATGATCTTCTTCTGTATTGCCAGTATGGCGACCGTCGCAGGGGCGGTAATTGGTTTTTATATAATGGACCTGGGCGAGATAGGCCCGAAGGTGGCCGGTGTTTATACCGGTGGCTGGATTGGTGGGGCAGTCAATGTCCTGGCTATCTCACAGGCGGTGGAAATGACGTCGCAGGAATTTAGTGTGGCGCTCAGCGCCAGCAGTGTTGTCAGTATGTCGGCGCTTATGCTGCTCATTGCCATTCCATCAATCGGACTGATCAAGCGGATGGTTCCTACCCAGGCCGACAACTCAGCGCAGGTGCTGCCGATAGAGACAGAGCAAGACGAGACACCGTCACTGCACCTCACCCATATCAGCGGTGCCCTGGGCTTGAGTTTTATTATTTGTGCCGTGGCGCAGTCGATGGCCCAGTGGTTGCAGCTTACCCAATACAGCATACTTTTTATCACGGTTCTCACTATCGCGGTGGCCAACGCCTTTCCCGGAAAAATGGCTGGGTTGAAGGGTGATTTTGAATTAGGCATGCTGTTGATGTATTTGTTTTTTGTAGCTGTGGGAGCCGGCACAGATGCGGTTTCTTTTATCGCATCGGCCTTCCATCTATTTGTGTATGGCATGCTTATCATCATTATTCATTTGGTCCTTGTACTGTTTGCCGCGCGGGTGATGAAAGTTGATATGGCAGAGGCGATTGTCGCCTCCTCGGCGGCTCTGGTGGGGCCGGCGGTAACCGCTGCCATCGCCACGTCCAAGGGCTGGAAGCATCTGGTTACCCCGGGAATTATGTGTGGGGTCTTTGGTTATGTTATTGGCACCTTTATTGGGGTAACCGTCACTGCAATGCTGGGCTAGCATGAGTGAATCGTGCGCAGGACAATTTTTCGTACTGCTGGCTATGGCGCTGGCCTGTTGCGGGGCGTTTGCACTGGCCTCCAGGTTGCTTCTTGGCAGTGGTGTTGGCGTGGGCAGTTAGCGTCTGGGCAGCCCTTTGGGTAGCGCCAGTATATGACTCGTGGATTATTACGGTTGCCCAGGGTGGCTATACCGTTGAAATTTTCCAATGAGTTAAATAGTTCAGCTAATGCGTGGCGAATGTATTTTTATAATGGGATTAATAGTTTTCTGAAAATCTATGCTATTTGAAAATTCCTCAATTTTATTGTTATAAAACAGGCAGGTATAGAAATATAATAAAAAATACAAATTGAATCATAAGAAAAATTTAATTGAATTAATTCAATTAATAGGATCTAATCGGGCGATTAGTGAGAATCAGCTTAAAGGTCAATCTACTGTTCAGTAGTGGGCGAATCAGTGGTGAGCGAAACCCAGCGAGGCCAGAGGTGAACAGGTTGTATGAACTAATTACGTTATCGGCAGTATAGTGCGGGGTCGCTCGCAGATGGTTGATATATTACAGACAGGTCCGCATTATCTCAAACAGCTAAAATATAACTAAAACGAAGGATTACACTCATGCGTAATATAGCTAAAACATTATTTCAGCTGTCGCTACTATCGGCGGCAGTCATTAACACAGTGCCAGTCTTCGCAGAGTCAGGCGCAGTTTTGGAAGAGATTATCGTCACGGCTCAGCGCCGAGAGCAAAACCTGCAAGAGGTCCCCATTAGTGTTACTGCCTTTTCGGGCGAAAACTTAGAACAGCGCAATATCAAATCCGCTACTGAGTACCTCTCTCTCACTCCAGGTGTAAGTTTTACCGAGGACGGGCAAAGTGGTAGTCGCGGCCTGGGTATTGCCGTACGCGGTATCAACAACCTGGTTTCCGGTGAAAATGCCTTTGTTAACTCTATTGGTATCTACCTCGATGAATTTAGCGTGGCCTCAGTTCCCAATCAGGTAGCGAACCCCAACCTGGCAGATATGGAGCGCGTAGAAGTGCTGCGTGGCCCCCAGGGAACCTTCTTTGGCCGTAATGCGCTAGGCGGCGCGTTGAATATTACCTCCAAGAAACCTACGGATGAATTTGAAGGCGAAATTATCGTCGGTGCTGAGACCTACGAAGACGCCGGTGATCTTTACAGTATCACAGGGATATTGAACGTACCTGTGAACGACTATTTCAGAATGCGCGGTGTAATGTATTACGAGGACAGTGATGGCTACGTCAAAAATGCCTGTGCCAAAGGTGCCAGCGCAGCGTCTTGTCCTGCGGCTGCAGTGAATAATTTTATCCCCGATGGTGCTAAGGATAGTGGCCATGAATCCATGAACTTGCGTTTACATGCAGCCTGGGATTTATCGGAAGATACTTCAGTTTTGGCTTCCTTCCATTACACTGATGAGGAGCAGGGCAGTGACGAAAACGTGCCGTCTGGCGTACTGGATCTCGACTCAATTGATAGCTTTGGTTTAACCCAGGCGCTTGATCCAGGTACGGGTTTTTACCCTCGCAACCAAAACAGGCTGAGCCACGATCTCAATGAGTTCACTGATAACGAGACCACTGTCGGTGTTTTGAATATTACACATAACATCAATAGCACCACGACCATTAAGTCTATTACCGGATTTATTGATGCTTCACTGGATCGAAACTTCGATAACGACCTGGCTGGTGGCGCAGATACCTTGCGCAGGGTCAACGCCTACGAGGGCTTCTCTTGGAGCACCGAGCTGCGCTTGGAGATCGACGAAGAAAGCTACGGCTTTATTGCAGGAATTCTATACGCTGAAGATGAGCAAAAGCAGGACAATAAAGTAGGCGTGTCAACCCAAGCCACCGCATCTGTCGGTGGTGTCGGCTGGTTGCCGCCGTTCCCTGACGGATTGGGGCTGGCACTCAACAGTAAGAAGTTTGAGGTTGAGAGTCTTGCTGTCTTCGCTGACTATACCTGGCATGCCTCTGAAAAATTGGACGTGATTGTAGGTGCCCGTTATACCCAGGACGACGTTAGTAACCAGGTAGCAGGCTTTGGTATTGGCCCAACCTGTTGCTTCCCCGGATCTCCTGGTTTTCCGGGTGGCCCTGGATTTGATTTTTTCCAGAGTTTTGACAATTTCGCGCGACCTGTTTCCAGAGCAAGTGATGATTTCTCTGATATCTCCCCACGCTTTGTCGCTAGTTATTTTGTGAGCGATGATCTCAATGTCTACGGTACTATCTCCAAGGGTTATAAAGCCGGTGGCATCTCGGTGGGTAACCAAACGAATGAAGATGGAGCGCCGGCCTTTAACGTTCCCTTCGACGAAGAAACTTTGTGGAACTATGAAGTGGGTTTCAAAAGTGAGTTAATGAACAACACTGTTCGTTTGAACGGCTCTCTTTTCTTTCTTGAGTGGAGTGATTTGCAGATGGAATCATTTCGCTTCCTGACGCCCGGTGATTTGTCATCGAACTTCGAGCAGGCGATTAATGTAAAAGATGCCGAGGCCTTGGGTTTCGAGCTCGAGTTGACCGCAGCGCTAACTGATCGCATCACCATTGTCTCTGGCATTGGATACATCGACACTGAAATCACCAGCGATACACAGGCTGAAATAACCGGTGGTTTCGTTGTTGATCTCGAAGGGCTGGAAATTCCGAAAGCCCCGGAGCTAATGTTCAATATTAGCGGCGAGTACCGGTTTCCGATTAGCAATGGCGAAGGCTGGGTGCAAGTGGAATTCATCCATCGCGACGGGCAGTTTTCCGATGTAGAGGGTTTGACTTACCGGCAGACTGACGGCCCTTCACCCAACGGCGGTCCTGCGCGAAACACTGTAGCGCAGTTTGGAGACTTCCCCTTTAAGACGCCAGACTACGACCTGTGGAACTTGCGCGCTGGTTTTGATATAGAGAATTGGCGTTTAGTGGCCTATGTCCAAAACTTGACTGAAGAGGATTATTACACGGGCACCCAGGAGAACTTTGGTGTATCTGGCATGCGCCTTCGCCCGCATCCCCGTACTATTGGCGGAAGCGTTAGCTACAAATTCTAAAAAGTTTCTGGAATCCAACCCTAAAACCCGGCTTCTGCCGGGTTTTTTTTACCTTTTGTGCCCAACTGGTGAAAGCATATCTCGCTGTTAGTAGCCACAGGGAGTTTCGATGAATCTCGCAAGAACATTTGAGCCTGTGGGAATATTGATTCTGTTATTGCCGCTGCTGGCGGTGTTGCCGGTTATAGTCTGTCCGTTAGCGGCTCTGTTGGTCGGGCGAGGATTGAAGGACTATCGCTGGGCGTTGAGTGCGGCGGGGAACACGTAGGGCAGTCACTCCGCCCAGCCACCAGCAGAATTCTCAGAGTTAGGTTGCTGAACTCCCCCGTCCGAGCAATCCAGCGACACAAACACTCTAATCATCTCCCTCCAACCACTGAAACACTTCGACGGTATAACCGCCAGGATCTCTCACCAGAAAGGCACGGATCGGTGCGTGTTCGTTGTTGTAGATGTGCTTGATGAAGGTGGTGCGCTTGTCGGCCTTAAAACGCGCGTACCAGGCGTCTACCTCCTCTGTGACGATGCTCAACATTACGGCATTGTCAGGTTGCGCTTTGTGGAAGCTGCCTTCGCTTTCCTGGATCAAGCCAACGAAGGAAGTAGGAGTGAGCTGATATATTTTTGACCAGTCCTGATTGAACGTTTTTTCCAGGCCCAAGGTGCCCTCGTAAAAAGGCACCACAGCAGACAGATCTTTGTAGTACAGCATTACTATGTTTTCTTTAATGGAAAAGGGTGGCATTTTGCCCTCCGCCAGCGAGGCTGTTGCGGTGAATAACAGCACCCCTGTTAAGGTTATCAATCGTATGGAAAATATCATGGTGTTTGCTCTTATCGGTCGGTTTGCCCCGTGTCCATTGGCGGCATGGAATCAAGGCACTCATTACTTTGTGCTTCTCCCTGAGTGACAAGATCGAGGTAAGTGGCGGTGGCATAGGAGCTGAATATTGGGACTCCCTCGGCCATGCGACTGTCCACCACGTGCGGGAATTCCACGAAGATCGAATAGGGATGTCCGGGTTTCAGTTTGCTGGCATCTACGGTGACTTCTTGTGACTTCCAGGTCATGTAGGGGCCGTTGAAGGGCAATCCGGTATGTACGATGCGCGCGCCGGTGCAATCCTGCATAACGACAAAAATCATGTCGTCAACGATGCCGCGTGGGTCGTCGCGCCCGTTAGAGTACTCGCTCCAACTGATGGTGAGAGTCTGGTCCGGGTCAAGTTTATCGGGGGCGACTGCATTGCCTCCCTGGGATAGGTGGATTGTGATCGGTTCGGGAATTTCGGTTGCGCCGCTGTCACTGGCCAGGTTCAGTTGCTGATTTACGATGTGCACTTTATCGGTTTTGACCGACAGCCGGTAAAGGCCATTGGGGTGGGTTTGGTCGGCTTCTTCTACGGTATCGAAGTGGCCGCCCTCGATATAGTGGTTGCTCTCGCGCTTTTCATAAAACATCGCCAAGGAACTCACACCATCACGCCTGAGGCTGCCCGTTACCGGTGTGTCAGGGTTGTGCGGAAACACTTCGGAAAAGAAATGGTAGTTCAGACGGGTGAGCTCACCATCGCGGTTCTGTGAATAGTTGGACGACTTAACCAGCACAATAAAATACAGCCCGGTATCCGGCGTTGCTGCCTGGGAGGTGGCCACAGCGGCGAAAAACATAGCGCAAAAAAATCGAACAGCAAGTTTCCACATAGGTAGGTTCCTAAATAAATGTCAGACCAATGATTGCCAGCTCGCGGTGGACATAGCTGCAAATAAGACCCCGCAATGGGGTCAAATAAACTTCTAATTATTGATAATATACCATCATCATAGTTTCCTCTTTGTAGTTCGAGCGGGTAGCGAGGATCGAACTAGCACCTAAACGGATCAAGACTATTACCTAGACGTCAGGGATGTCTTCTCAGAGGAAGCCTTACTCCTGGTACTGACAAGTTAACTATTTTGAGGCTCAGAAGTGGGAGTACTCTGCCTCTTTCTGCATCAAATTGCGCTCGAAATGGAGCCAGCGGTCCGTAATAATCGTGTCATCACAACTATTTTGTAGCTCCAGCCCACGGGTATGAGTTAACTTGTCAGTACCGACAAACCCTATGGTATGTCCTGTCTGTCCGCTCAATCCTCAATCAATCCCGCCTCTCTAGCCTGGGCCTTCACCATTCGGATCTGCCTGAAATAAGCTTTCTCCTTTTCACGACGCTCACGCCAGTTAACGTAGCGACCGTGCTTCAGTTGAGCTGCTGCTATTCGGGTTTTACCCTCGCGTGTTCTAGGGCCCGTTGAAAGCCCACCATGAAGGCGACAGCGGCGAGTTTGCTTCTGACTTTCATTTCACATCCCCGTATCAGCTCTTGCGCAAGCGCCCTGTCTTTTGCGCATAGTCAATGCGCTCCTGCAGCAATTTTGAAATATCTTCCGGTCCGTAACCGGCCGGCGGCGTGAACGTACCCCGCCGGTGCAACTCATCGAAGACTTCCTTGCAAATTGATACTTTTTCCGAGAGCGTGCGCGGCGGCTTGCCTGCCGGAAATCGGTTCGGGGGATAGATCGGGTTGGTATACATCTCCTGAAACCCCTCAGTTCGAACGTCTACCCAACAATTGTGTCCGGTGCGCGTCCGATACTGGCGCAGCGCTTCGATATCGACAGGTACTGCCAGCACCTGTTCGGCAGGATACGGGGCTTCCCGAAGCACCATGCCAGTGTAGTCGATCGCAAATGAATGACCGGGACAAAATGCCTTGGGATAGTAGTCGTAATTGACTGTGCCCCAGTTGGAACCGAGCAGGTACGCCATGTTGTCGTGCGCACGTGTGCGCCGCGTGAACATCCAGAAATCCCACGGCTGCGATACGCCTTCGAATTCCTGAATCGCACCGGGGTGGCAGATAACTTCCGCACCGTTATAGCCCAGCGCCCGCGACACTTCCGGTGTGCAGCCATCGTGGCAGGTCATGGTGCCGAGCTTGCCAATCTCCGTATCGATGACCGGAAACAGGTCCTTGATACCGCCGCCGAACACCTCTTTGTATTCATCGAACATGTCATGCGGGCTGGTGCCGAG
>PCCP01000063.1 GCA_002731775.1 Gammaproteobacteria bacterium | reverse complement strand
GGCTGAGGCCGCCAACTACAAGGTAAAACTGCGCCATCCCTGCAGAATAGAAACAAATGAGGTCGTCTGCGCAATCACTGTCACCGATGATTTCGGTTCTGCCATGGGCTACGAAGCAACCGACACCTTCCGGTTGACACTGAGCCGTAATAAGATTGCTGCGGTGACTTTCTCTGGCGATGATCAAACTATTTTTGAGGAGCTGGTTCAATGGATCACAGAGAAACATCCAGACATTCTGACCGGTCCCTGCCTCGACATGTTCGCCGGCGGAACCACTCCAGCAGCCTGCGCCCGCGCCGTAGCGAAAGCAGCGCGTGACTTCATGACTGATCGCGGTAAGGCAATATTATGACCCAACCCCTGGTAACACCAGTTGAAGGTTCTACACCCCGCCAGGTCTTGTTTTATTGCCTGCAACCTCTGCTGTTAATCATCGTCATCGGTCACTGGTATCTGGACCCTTTACAGGAAGAGACTTATCTCTTAACCATTGTGTTCGTACAATTAGTCCTGGGTTTTTCTGAGCATTACTTCCCTGGCCGCCCGGCCTGGTTAACCAACGCCAGGGAGAAAACCCGGAATGTGACACTGGTTGTCATTCTCTCCACGATTGCCCTGTATCTCTCTGGACTCTACCAAACCTGGCTGACGGGCCCACTTGAAGTCTTTCGGCATTCAATCGGGCTCGACATCTGGCCTCACGAATGGCCCCTGCTGGTGCAATTGTTTATGGTGTTTTTCTTAAGCGAGTTGTTGTGGTATTGGATGCACCGCGCTGAGCACCGATGGTTTCTGGTATGGCGCCTATCCGGGCATGGCTCTCATCACTCGTTCAAAAAGCTTGGCGCCCTGAACTTTGGACTGAATCATCCCATCGAGTATTTCTTCATCCTGTTGCCGTCAGCACTGGTGGAACTGACATTTGGTGTAGGCGTCGCAGCCGCCGGGGCAGCCATTCTCACCGTTACGCAAACTTCGGTGGCTCATGCCAACATTGCCTTAAACAGCCGCGGCATCGGCCTTGCTTTTACAACCAATAAATATCACATCTGCCATCATTCTGCCGTCCTGCAGGAAAGCAATACAAATTATGGCTGCAGTACCATTGTCTGGGACCGCCTGTTTGGAACTTTTCTCGACAAGACGATTGATGAAACCGGTACCGGACCAACCGAACCCACCATGTGGGAAAAATTCCTAATGCCCTTCAAGGAGCCCGACGACACGGCGATCGCGCCTGGCAGTGAGCAATAGTGGGCAGCACCATTCCGCGCGGCTGATTCTGACTATCTCCAGGCACCCAGAATAATTGGCCGCTAACAGCGCCCTACCAAAATCCCGCAACCAGTAATCCCCCGGCAAGCGGTACCGTAGCCACCAGAAATAAAATGAACGAATAGGAAAGGACTTTGTTGGCCGGCAAACCGGTCATAATCAGTAACGGGATGACCACAAAAGGATGAATGATATTGGTCCACTGGTCGCCGTAGGCCACACCCATGACTATCAGTTCCGGTGCCGTTCCCAGTGTTTCAGCCGCAGCCAGAAATGCAGGCCCCTGCACAGCCCACTGGGCACCGCCTGAGGGAATAAACATATTAATGACACCACCGGAGAAAAAGGCAATCAGCGGTAGTGTTTCGGCGGTACCAATTCGGGCAAAATAGTCCGCCATCTGGGCGACCAGACCCGTGTTCAGCATCACGCCCATAATGCCTGCATAGAGTGGGTATTGCAGCAGAGTAGGCACCACCGCACGGCCAGCCTGCATCAATACCTGGCTGAATTCTGAAGCAGATCGTGTCAACAAAAGACAGGCTGCCAGAAATGTCCAGTTCACAATATTCAGGTCCAGCTGTATCCCTTTTGAATAGAACCAGCTAGCCACATAGACAATCAACAAGACACCCATCGAGGAGGTTAACCAGCGACTGTTTTCCAGCCGGTAAGCGGGTCCTGACCGGCCTTCCAACGGTCGTTCCTGAATGCTCCGCTCTGGATCCTGCACTGCATTGGCTTCGTCAATTTCCTCCAATTCAGCATCAGCCGGTGCCAGCAAACTAGCCACCAGGGCAACAGTCGCCAGTGTCAGAACGATGGTCACAAGGTTAAAGGTAGCCAGGGTTGTCTGTGTGACAGGTAACAACCCGCCCAACTGTTCCTGCATGGGATTACCCTGTGTTGCTACCAGCAAAGGTGCCGAACCTGAGTAACCCATGTGCCAGACGACAAAACCACTGAATGCAGCGCCACCGAGCAAAGGATAATGGACTTTCTGACCTCGATGACGAAATGACAGTGCCACCTGCCTGGCCATTAAGCCGCCCAGAATGGTCCCCAGAGGCCAGGCGATCAAACTTACGCACCCTGCAAACACCGCTACAAATGCATAAGCCCCCCGGGCGGTTCTAGGCAAACCCGCCAGTCGTTCCAGATAGGCGGGTACCGGTCCAAGATGGGCCAGCGCATACGCAAACAGGATGGTCAGACAGACCTGCGTAATAAAAGGCAATAGTGACGCTAGTCCGTTACCCCAGGACATGACTACCTTTTCCGCACTAGCCGGCGTCAGCCACCAGGTCAGTACCAGGGCAGCAAGCGTCATGACAATGCCGAACGCAAATGGTTCTGGCATATATCGATCGAAGACTCTGATAATCGCTCTTGTTAATTTCTGAATACTGTTATTCATCCTGCTGTTTAGTTGTTTTCTAAGCATGCCTTATGAAGATACTTTTGTATGCTTCGAAAAACACGCTTTATAACGCCTATTCGCGGAGTGAATGAAATATTCATGTAGGATTGCTGGTGTGGCGGGTACCAATCACGTGTACCACTAGGCAGGCGTAAGCTGATGATAACAAAACGTAGGTTTATTCAAGGTAGCATGCTTACCGCGCTGCTGCCTTTTCAACTCAGATTACAAGCAATGGAAAACGACATGCAGGCCAGAGTCGGAGAAATCATCAGAGAATACGCCAGTCAGGGAATTCACCGAACGGGTACAGACATCGATCATTTAAGCGCCGACTGGCTAGTTCAGAAAATTAAGGCACTAGGCGTTCAGCCCAGTGAATCATCTTTCCCATTTAAACGAGTTCGGCCGCGTCAAACATCTCTTTCCTTCTCAGGATTAAATCTATCTGGCGTTCCTTTATATGACTGCGGCTACACTGATGATAAAGGTATTACGGGATCCATGGGTGATTTGAATAGCGATGCTGATATAGGCGTTGCGATGTCCATGCCATTTGCCTCAACCGAGGTCGGCAGGCGAATTCACGCTGCCCGACAAACAGGTAAACACAAGGCCATTGTCGTCGTTACAGACGATCGACTGCCTGCGAATGGCGTGGCGCCTTTCAATGCAGAAGACTTTACCGCTCCCTTCGGTCCACCGGTACTCCAGGTTGCCAACAAACATTGGCCAGAGATTCAAGCCGCGGTGAAATCTTCTGCAACAGGACAGGTCATTGTCCAATGTGATTACGTCGACGCAACGGCCAGAAATATTGAAGCACGAATAAAAGGGCGCAATCCTGAGTTTGCGCCAATTGTCATCATGACGCCTCGAAGTGGTTGGTGGGCCTGCGCATCGGAACGGGGCGGTGGCATTGCCTGTTTCCTTGAAATGATGCGAGGTATCCAAGAGAGTGAACCGTTGCGGGATGTTATTTTCACCGCCAATACGGGCCACGAGTTAGGGCACACCGGGCTAGACCACTTTCTTCAAGCGAACCCTCAATTGATCAAAGATGCTTATATCTGGGTACATCTGGGTGCAAATTTTGCAGCCAAACATGGAGCACAAGTCGTGCTTCAGTATTCAGATGAGCAAGCAGCGCAAAGTCTTGCGCCATGGCTGCAAGCGAATTCAATCAGACCAGGTGCGCAGGCAGAAATAGGAGATCGCCCGCTTGGCGAGGCACGCAATGTTTTTGATGGCGGCGGCCGCTATGTCTCAATATTGGGGCGCAACGGGTTATTCCACCATCCTGCAGATCTCTGGCCCAGTGCGGTCAATCTCGATTCAACATCAAAGTGGGTGAATGCTTTCGTTCAATTAGGGGTAAACCTTGCTGCCAGCGAGTAGAGAAATTAATACCCGTAAAGGGTTCGAATGCAGGAACTGAAGAACACACTCGAGGGAAGGCTGACCAATGGGATCATCTCAGCCCCCCTCCCAGACGGTAAGTCATTAAGAACTAACTACTTGTCCTCTGTGAGCGCGACACACGCCTCACGAATAAAGTGGGCCGCGGCATCAGTGTTCGCATTTTTGATGTTTTTCAAAACACAGGACGCCACACTTTCAGACATCGGCGAACTTCTACCGTGCATTCTATGTGGCCCTATCATTTTTTTCATTAGCATCCTGTTTGGCATATCTCCCTCACCCGCGATGATGACTTCATGATCTAAGTCAAACTGGTCGACAGTGACATTACCCTCATCATCAATAAATACAGCGATGTTTCCAGTGTCACCCATTTCAGCTTCGACACGTTGCAGTATCTCAGCCAGATTCCCCGGTTCCCCATCAGCCTCAATAATGATCTCACGCTCCTGCTTAACTACATGATGATCAGCGGATACAGCGATAGAGATGAATGAGCAGAGCACGCCGAAGGCGGCCAGAGACGCAAGCTTTCGCAGTTTCATAGTTTTCCCTTTTAGTTATGATCTACCTGACGATGAAATTATGCTCCATAGCAGGCATATTTTATGTATGTAACATTTCCCTTGTTCGACCCCAATATTGCACCGAACCACCTGAGATCGGGCCAGGGAAGACTGTTTGATTGGTGCCTGGACGACGCGTCGCTCAATTGAACTTCTTCGTAACGGCGGTATAACCGGACGTTTATTGGTTGAAATCGGCGGTTTGATTGGCCTCACGGATCGATTCCGGCACCGCTGACACTGACTCACTCCTTTTTAGTATGATGGCGATAGCACCCATATGGCCCATAATAATATCCGCCTGTTCCTGGGTTAATCCGTGGTGTGCAACACCCATCATTTTCTCTCGCGCTGCAACCAACCCAGTTAGGTATTTTTCGTTGCACTTCGTGTATTTTTTCATCGCCCTCTTAAATTTTCTGTCTGTACCACCCACATTGGTACGTTTGCCCCTGAATTCGCATTCATTTTTCGGTATCTGCCAATCAAGCGCCGCTTGAACCTCAGGATGCACATTCTGCCCAAGAACGCACACCGGTAAGAGCAACAGACTGAGCAATGGCAAAAGTCTACGCATTTTAGTCGCCACAATTATCAACCCTTCTAGTATTACAAACACTATCAATATTTACCCTGAGGATAGGTGTTATACCCACATTTTTCAAAGAATGGTTAAGTATGGTAATGACGATGTTCATTCAAATTTAAGCCAGTGTGACACGCGGAGCCTTCGGATAGTCAACGGCTGACGAGGACTTTGAAGACTTCAAAGTAGACCAAAGGAACAACTAAAAAGCCTGGCTGAAACCAAATAAAAACCCGGGAGGATTTCATGATGTAAAAACCAAGGATTTTCTATAATCCTCCGATCCTTCCTTGAAGTCACATCGATTACAAAACGGGGGGGTTCATGACTAGCTTTTGGCGCGTGATAACCAGTTTCGGCTGATCCGAGCGTCACTATGACCGCACATTCAATAGAAAACAGGAAAGACCATGGTCATGCAATGGCAAGAGCACTGGTTCAAGGTGATCAAGAAGTACGAGCAAGAAATTCTTTCGGACATGAGCTGTGATGACCACTGGATCATTCAGTCCATGAACATCAGAAACAGNGAGCTAACGTTGCGTNTANCCACCGATATCGGTCACATGGAGTCAATCATTGAGACAGNCAGAGCGAGCGATACCATGGGCGATCGCAGAACGGGCAATAGAACGCGGGCTTGATCCGTTTATCGACAGCAACTGTCGCGAGCGAGAAGATGGCCCTGTGGATAGGGATGAGTTAGTCGGAACGGGCGACCGTGAGCACTTGAGCATCGAGGTCCAACCGCCCTGGAGCGAAGCCGACAACCTCATGTAGCAACCGCTAAGAGTCTTCCAAAAAAATGAGTTGGGTGGAATTAAATTTTCCTCTCAAGCAGCAGCCGCAAACATTTTGGCCTATCTCCGACCCCGTTGATTCCGACCCCATTGTTTCGTTGTTTTTGACCCCATTGTTTTTGCCCAGGCGTGTGCCCCCTGGAAGCTTGTTGAGGACCCGGGGCCAGTTCGCTTTTGCGCAGCGCTTCAGTGCGGTGTTTTAGTTGTAAGACAAGGTAGATGAGAGCCGCGAGCGCTCCAACTGCCGCCAGTAATTCTGCTATTGCACCAACTGCCCAATCTGACTTTGACCATTCTCTGGCGGAAAACTGCCTTCCCCCAGGATCTATCCTAAGCATGCCTTATGAAGATACTTTTGTATGCTTGGCAAAACACACTTTATAACGCCTATTCTCAGTGACAACGCTGGCAGACATCCGCTGCATCTTGGGGCTATGGTGCCCGCTGCATAATGCCTCTAAAGTGTGCGCTTTCGTGACGCCGGCGCTATGAGTTTATGGTTCCGTTATTGCAAAAGCGTTATTATAAGCCTTAAGCGCGTCAACCGCCGCGCCCAAAACCAGAGACCGTTTATGTCCACTATTATACATTCCAGCCCGCTGCCTGAAGTCGATATCCCTGCGGTCACCATCACCGCGCACGTCCTGCGCAGGGCGTCAGCGCTAGCCGACCACGTCGCAATTCGAGATATTAGTGGTGCCAGTTCCTATACCTATGCTGAACTCAGTGACGCGATTCATTCGCTCGCAGGAGGCCTTGTCGAGCGAGGTATATCGCCGGGCAAGGTCGTTGGTCTCATGGCGCCTAACCTGCCGGAATATGCGGTCGTGTTTCATGGGGTTGCTGTCGCCGGTGCCGCGGTAAGTACGATCAACCCCACTTATGGCGCACAGGAGGTCAGACATCAGTTAAACGATGCGGGTGTCTCCATTTTGTTCACCGTGCCAATGTTTGTTGAGACTGCTTTAGCGGCTATCGAGGGTACTGAAACGACAGAAGTGGTCGTGATTGGCGAGCCAGTGTCCGGTACTACGGGGATGGCTGAGCTGTTTGCGAAACCCATTGAGCAGGTACCGGTAGACGTTGCGACCCATACTGTCGTCCTGCCTTATTCCTCGGGTACTACCGGACTGCCCAAGGGTGTGATGTTGTCTCACCGAAACCTGGTGGCTAACATTGAGCAGTTCATTCACGCGGTTCACTATCAAGAAAACGAGGTGGCGCTCGCGGCTTTGCCGTTCTTCCACATCTATGGCATGCAAGTGCTGATGAATGGATTGCTGAGTAACGGCGTCACCACCATTACCATGCCTAGATTTGACATGGCAGAAGCCCTCCAAGCGGTGCAGGATTTTAAAATCACTCGTTTCTTCGCCGTGCCGCCAATTGTTCTTGGACTTGCGAACGCCCCTGTCGTTGACGAGTACGACACTTCTTCAATCCGCCAGGTCTTCTCTGGCGCGGCACCGCTCGGTGCGGAGCTGGCAGCTAAAGCGGCGGCGCGGCTCGGTTGTGAAGTCGTGCAGGGTTTCGGTATGACGGAACTCAGTCCCGTTAGCCATTCCACGGCCGAAGGTGATTATCGCCCGGGAACGAGCGGTGTGACTATTTCAAACACAGAGAGTCGTATCGTCGACCCGGACACTGGCGAAGATCAACCCATAGGCGGCCGCGGCGAGCTCTGGGTGCGCGGTCCACAGGTCATGACCGGCTACCTGAACAATCCGACAGCAACGGCTGAAACAATCGATGCTGACGGATGGTTGCATACAGGGGACATTGCGATCATCGATGAATATGGTCACATGACCATTGTTGATCGCATGAAGGAGCTGATTAAATTCAAGGGCTTTCAGGTGGCGCCTGCTGAACTGGAGGCACTATTGATTACTCACCCGAAAATAGCCGATGTCGCGGTGATTGGAATACCCGACGATGAAGCTGGCGAGATCCCTAAAGCGTTCGTTACCGAAGCGCCAGGATCATCGATAACCCTGGAGGAAATTCAAGCATTGGTTAGCGATAACCTTGTGAGCTACAAGCAGATTAGGGAGTTTGAGCTAATCGAGGTTATCCCTAAAAGTGCATCCGGAAAAATTCTTCGCAAGGATCTTCGAAACAGATAGAACAACGGGGTCGGAGTAATTACCCGGGGTAAAGTACCGGAGTAAACGCGCCAACTTCCCAGTCTGACATTGAACATTCTCTGGCGGAAAACTGCCTTCCCCCAAGATCTATTCTAAGCATGCCTTATGAAGATACTTTTGTATTCTTGGAAAAACACGCTTTATAACTCCTATTCTCTTCCCACCTTCAATTTGGTTTGAGGTGCTCGTTTTTAAAGGGGTGAGGGAGTTTTCTGGACTGGATGGTATTGGAAGGCTCTTAGTACCGAGGGTCGGAATCGAACCGACACTCCCGTGAAGGAACCGGATTTTGAATCCGGCGCGTCTACCAGTTCCGCCACCCCGGCACATATCTCAACGCGTGAGAGGCGGCGAATATAGCAGCCAGCCGCCCAGCCGCAAGTGGGGCCTCCCAACACTGCAATTGTGCTGGCCAATCCGGCGCCATGACAATACCTCGCACCAATGTCACACTGGCAGGTCACAATTTAGCCTGGAAGACAGCTATGCGGCCCCTCCTCCTGTTAATACTCACCTGGCTATTTACTAGTCCAGCATTAGCCGACCAACATGTACAACACATTGTCAGTGATCAGAGCGCTGCACTGAGCCTGCCGTTTTCAGATGGTGTGCAGGTGGGCAACATTATTTTTATGTC
>PCCP01000016.1 GCA_002731775.1 Gammaproteobacteria bacterium | reverse complement strand
CCAAAGTGATCAGCTAAAAGATCAGTTCTACAGTGAAAACTTCCTGCGCATCTGGCCCGAAGCAAGGGTTAACTGAAACCATCCCATGATTGATCAAACAGCAGGGCCTAATTAACCTTCCTCGCAGCATCTGGAGTCAATCGCTCCCTGCCCAGATCTATGCTCTAAATCTATGCTCTAAATCTATGCACAAAATCTATGCACTGAGCAATCCCTGACTCGGCACACTACAGCGTCTATTTAACCGGAGACAGCTGTACCAGAATGCCATTAGCCGACTTAGGGTGGATGAATACCTGTGGCCCACCCACGCCAATCAACTGAACGCCTTTACTCTGCAGGTCCTCTACGGTGGCATCAAGGTCATCAATTTCCATGGCCAGGGTATGCAGACCCTCGCCTCGGGAGGCCACGGCCCTGCCTACGGCGGACTCATCATTCAGGGGTGCAACAATTTCAATGAAGCCGCCATTAGCCAAGGGAAAAAATGCCTGTTTGATACCCAGGGCTTCGGACTCTGCCGTGCGTTCCAGATCCAGGCCCAGTTTGTCCCGCCAGGTCTGTACCGCCTCCTCAAAATCCTTCACCCGGATAACAACGTGATCTACACCATTCATCGCCATATCTATAATTCCTTATTCTCATAATCCATGACTGTTCTCTGTCGCTGCAGCAGCGGACAGTACAATGCTGGCCACTATAGCTCGAACTGCAATTTATATACAAATACCCTACACGATCAGCCTGGCTGCTGTTTACGGAATCAGCAATTCGGGTCGCTCTTTTTTGATGTACGGACGCAATACAGCCAGAGATTCGTTCAATGCCGTTATAGCAGCATCAACATCGGCTTCAATCATCGCCGTACTGGTACAGTACATCAGCCTGCTCGCAGACATGACCCCTCGAGTCAACATGGCCAGGTGTAACAACCTCGTCATATGGCCTGCAGCCATCATGCCCTGCATCGCATCTCGGGCATCATGGGCAGGCTGATCCAGAAAATGAAGATTGGTCAGAGAACCTGCACCCATGGCCCGCCCGCGAATTCCCGATTGCTCAAAAGCATGGTTAAATCCGTGGCGCAGTCGACTCGCCAGTTTATTAATGCGATCGGTGTCTTCCTGCTGCAGGCAACGCATGGCTGCAAGGCCTGCGGCCATGGTGAGTGCATTACCTGAAAATGTGCTGGCATGCATGACCGGTCGAGGCGCTTCCGGGCTGAATAACTGCATCAGGTCCGCCCTTCCGCCCACCGCACCCACCGGTAATCCACCTCCGATGATCTTACCCAGGCACGTTAAATCAGGATGGATACCATGTACTTCCTGCATACCACCCATACTATTGCGAAGGGTGATTACCTCATCAAAGATAAGCACCACACCGTGTCGCTCGGTCTTATCCCGCAGTATCGTGAGAAAGTCCTGGGTTGCTGGAATCATTCCCATCGAGCCCAGTATAGGCTCAACAATGACTGCCGCCAGATTGTTTGCATGCTTATCGATCAGCGCCCCGGCTAAATCAGGCTGATTGTACGGACAGATCACCGTATCGCGCAGGACGCTGTCCGGAAAACTGTTATCCACAGCAAGCGAATGAGGTGCCGACAGATCGCCACGCTCATTCGGTATGGGTACCAGTGAGACCTCAGCTAATTCATAGCTGCCATGATAGCCACCTTCCATTTTCATGATTTTCTGTCGACCCGTAGCCGCTCGGGCGCAACGAATCGCCATAGTGGTACCTTCAGTGCCTGAACTGGTGAAGCGCATCAGGTCAATACCGGGTACCCGGCTGGTGATCAGCTCGGCTAATTCCAGCTGATGATCACTGGGTGCTGCATAGGCTGACCCCAGAGCAACTTGCGTCTGCACTGCGGCAACAATATCGGGATGAGCATGACCGTGCACAAGGGACGTGAAATTGTTCATGAAATCGAGAATCTGATGACCATCTGCATCGGTAACCGTGCAGCCCTGCGCCCCTACAATAGATAAAGGGTATGGCAGATAATGGGCGCTTGCCCGGGTGTCACCACCGGGGAAAACCTTTTTCGCTCGATCTGCCAACTCGGCAGAAGCGGGGCTGAAGGCCCGGTATTCAGATTCCAGTGGATGTACTTGGCCGTTCATTTGCACTCTCCTGATTAGTTACGCTCAACCCGGGTCAGCCTGCTGATCACCCGGATGAGATTTAAACCACTGATTCATCCTGATTAACATATCCTTCCATTGACTGGGCGTCCTGCCAACATGAGAACCACCTGGGTAGCGCACAAATTCCACTTCTCTACCAAGGAATTTCAACGCCATATAATATTGCATCGATTGGCCGATAGGACAACGCAGGTCACCTTCAAAGTGCTGTAATTGCACGGGTGTTGTCACCTGATCCACATAAGACAATGCCGATCGGTAACGATATTCTTCTGGTTGTTGCTGAGGGGTCCCACCCAGCGATTCCACAGAAAAATGTGGCTCATCATCCGTTCCGAAATTGCTGATCTGATCGGTGACCGGCGCACCAATAACTGCGGCATTAAATCGCTGCGTATGACCAACAATCCAGGCTGCCATGATGCCGCCATAGGAATAACCCTCGACATACAATTTCCTGTCGTTGACAAGGCCCAGGTGTATGAGCTCATCGACTCCGGCCATAATATCCAGATAATCACCACCGCCCCAATCCTGGACACAGCCTTTCATAAAAGCCTGCCCGTAAGAGACACTTCCTCTAGGATTCGGCAGCATGACAATATAACCAAGGGCCGACTGAATCTGGTACATAAGCGGGTTATCCAGGGCGGGATGCATACCGTGCGGGCCGCCATGAATAGTTAACCAGAGCGGATACCGTTTCCCCTCATGGTAATCAGCTGGCAGAATGATGAACATTTCCAGTTCGGTATGATCAGCAGCGCGATAAGTTATCGCTTTAACCTGAGCCAAGGGTACTCTGGTACTCAGCGCCGTATTTACATCACTGATCTGTTTTAGCCCCTTGCCTGACTGCAATGGCTTTATCCAGACCTCCGGAAGTTCGCTGGCCCACTGCCTTACCAGGGCTATCGAGTCCCCGGAAACTGATATACCGGTCACCTGAAAATCGCCGTCGATCCACCGAGTCAGTTGTTTTGATCTCAGCGACAATTTATGAACGGGAGTGCGTCCCCTCACTGCCGCCAGGAAATACACCATTTTGCCATCGTCGCTGGTTTCCAGAGGAGAACCGCGCAAGGACAAATGGCTTGGCGTAATAGCCTGGCTATCCAGCAAAATGTCGAGTTTTGGCGGTGCAGCCAGAGACACGCACAGAATCTGTCTGTGCCTGGAGGAATAGCCACCCTCATGGCTACCCAGATAAACAATGTGACTGCTATCCAGGCAGCGCGGATGGGCTGCTTCACCTTCCTCAGGAGTTAACCGCCGGCAACGCAGACCTCGCAAGCGAACCTGCCATAGCGCCGAGGTCCTGAACTGGTTCCATCTGCCAGGCGAGCGATTGCACACAAACACCAGCGACAATGAATCTTTGGTCCAACAAAAATCTTGATCATGCCAATCACCAAAGGTTACCTGTCGATGTTCCTGACCCTGGCAATCCGTGACAAAAAGATGTCGCCTGCCTGAGCCAATCAAGCCAGTGCCGTCTGCCTGAAAATAAATATCACGAATCACTGCAGGCGCATTCTTTTCGGCCTGAGTCGGATTATCACCAGCTTCTGCATCCACCAGCCTCGCATAGGCCAGGGACTCACCATCCGGGGACCAGCGGGGAGACTGGGGCGACTGACCTGCTTCAGTAAGCTGTATTTTGGCTTGATCGCCGTCGATGCCGCAGACAAAGATGGCGGTCCCTTTTCCATGGTTAGCCAGATAAGCTACTTTCTTGGAATCAGGAGAGAATGCAGGTGCAAATGCTTTGCTTCCGCTTGTCAACAATCTCGCCGGGCCGCCACTGGCAGGCCTGATCCAGATCCGGTGGTTGGCCCTGTCCATCACTTCATCAAGGACAACTTCCACCCAGACAATCTGCTTGCCATCGGGTGAAATCAAGGGGCCATCTACCAGTCTGATGTCGTTAAAGTCATCGGCTGTCAGTCTCATCGATTCAACGCGCTCCGCTTTGTTGCTGTAATACCAACACTATCGCATCCAGCATTGAGGCATGGTCTTCTCCGGTATGATTTACCGTACTGGCAATGGATAAATTCCACTGGGGCACCCAGGCCATATCGGATCCCCAGAAACCACTGTGGCCAATCAGGGTAACCGATCCTGACTGCCGGCAATAGAGACCACAACCGTAGGTACTGCCATCAGCCCTGGTTGCACCGGTAAGCATGTCTGCAAGGGTCTTTTGCCCGGAAAATAATTGATTCGTAAACAGGCCTCGCATAAACCTGGCCAGATCGGAAGTCGTTGACACATGCCCACCCGCAGCCCAGTCGGCACTGCCGTGAATCTGCAGTCCGTCATAACTACCCGCATAGGTATGGGACAAAGTCGATCGCGGGGACTCATAGCCTTCCAGCCAGGTATCTGACATGTTAAGCGGAGTCAGGATATAGCGGCGGACCAGATCACCCCAGGCTAAGCCTGTGACCCGTTCAATCAGCAGACCCAGAGCAACATAACCCGTGTCCGAATAAAGATAGCTGTCGCCGGGTTTACTCTGGCTATGACCATGAGTAAAAGCCCAGTCCAGAGTCTGCTGTGGAGGCCGAAAAACACGCGGCGTTTTCATCAATTTATCAGACCAGGCTCGAGACATGGCAAAATCCCACAGGCCCGATTGATGGGTCAGCAGATGTCGTATCGAAACATCAGAGGTCACCGCATCTGCAAACATGGGCATGGCTGAGAGATCAATAAAATCACTGACTGACGCATCAAGACCAATGTGCCCCTGTTCCGCCAACTGCATGGCAAGGACAGCCGTAAAGGTTTTGCTCATACTGGCGATGCGAAATCCATCGAACTCGGTCAATGGGCGCTGGGTTGTTCTTGAAAATACACCATTGGCAGCATGATACAGAGGTGGTCGTGAACCGCTGCCTATTTCGATGATAGTTCCAGGAGCACCTTGCGCTAGAAGGGTATTCTGAAACTGCTGTAGTTTTTTCCGCATGAGTCTGATTCATCAAGGTAGGATTCAACCATACTGCGAACTGTAAGTGATGACTAGCCGCGCAGAACATATGACCCCTAATCACGGATAACCCTTTACCAAGGGCAGGGTAAGGCCGAGACAACCGCATTTGACCTGAGTCACCTTCAATGTTGTAGTAAACAAATCTAGGTGGAGATTCTTTGTGATGGGTGACCCAAGCTGGGCCTGGCCTGTGTTCTTAATCTGGACTGGTCTGGCTTGTATCTGTTTTGCCATCTTGATGTTCGTGCGTGCGCCCTATGGACGACACCAGCAAGCTGGCTGGGGGCCTACGCTGCCCGCCAGGACAGCCTGGGTTCTCATGGAAGGCTGTTCTCTCATGGTCATGACGGGATTATTCTTTNCNAGTCATGCTCCCGGCACATTGGCACTNACCGGCTTCAGNCTGTGGCTATTTCACTATNGCTACCGTAGTTTTATNTATCCCGTTCGAGCACAGATAACCCANAAAACCATGCCCTTGCTGNTCGCTCTNCTGGCCATTACNTTTAATATTGTCAATGCNNNNTTNAATGGCCTGGCGCTGTTTTTCTGGCAGCCAGTCGAAGCTGCAGCACTGAATCTGGGCCTGACAACCCTGGCTGGGTTATTCCTTTTCGGCATGGGATTTAGTATTCATCTGCATTCAGATCAGGTATTGAGAGGACTGAGAAGCAGCACTTCATCACCTTCCACCGAATACCAGATCCCCAACAAAGGCTTGCATCGATGGGTGTCCAGCCCGAACTATCTCGGTGAATTAATCCAATGGTTTGGTTTTGCTCTGCTGATCAACAACCTGGCGGCATGGTCATTTTTTATCTGGACCGGGGCAAACCTGATCCCCAGGGCGATCGCCAACAGGGCCTGGTATAAAACGACTTTTACGGATTATCCCGGTCACCGGACAGCCCTGATTCCTTTCCTATTCTGATTCCCTGATTTGACCATGGCACTGCACAATAGACGCTTTAGGAGCGGCTCCAGCTACCGGCTGGCGAAAAATCCACTGCCGGTTTACTATCCCGATGTGATCGCCAGAGCAATACATTGAACCCCTCCATATCAACAGACGTTCTTATCGTCGGTGGCGGCGTCATCGGCCTGACCATTGCCCATCGACTGCAGCAAACAAACCGCTCCGTGATGCTTATAGACCCTGCCGAGCCTGGTAGTGGCGCCTCCTGGGGCAACGCAGGAACCATCGCCGACTATGCCATCATACCAGTTGCCTCCCCGGCAGTATTGAGAAACCTGCCTGCTCTACTGTTTAACCGAAACAGTCCACTGAGTATTCGTAAAGCGGCCATTTTATCCCTGGCACCCTGGTTATTGCGCTTCCTGCGACAGGCGTTGCCTGCGGCAACCCAGCGCAACATGCAGGTGCTGGCTAATATCCTGGCTGACGCGGGGCAGCGCTGGCAGGAACTGGCCGAGCATATCCAGGGACAGGCCCTGCTGAAAGCCAATGGCTGCCTGTATGTCTATGATGACCAGAGAAGTTTTGAACTCGGCTGGCAGGATATCAGCCACCGGCAGTCATTTGGCATTGACGCGGAGATGCTGACGCCCCAGCAACTCGCCAGCCTGGAACCGCAATTACCACCGGTTGAAGGCGGTGCTGCCTTTTTTCCGAATGCCCTGTACATCAACGACCCTGGACAATTCCTAACGCTAATGTTTAAGCAACTCACCGACCAAGGACTGCATTTTCAGCAGGCATCGGTTATCGGCTTGTCCCGTCATAAGTCTGGCATTGAAGCGACCCTCAGCGGGGGTAACCGCGTTTCAGCTGGGCAGGTGGTTATTGCCGCAGGCGCCTACTCTCGCGGTCTTGCCCGGATGGCCGGCGATCGAATTCCGCTGCAGACCGAGCGAGGCTACCACCTTGAGTTTGATCTCGACCAACCCCTGCTGGGCAGACCGGTCAGCGCCAGCAGCAGGGGATTTTACATGACACCCATGCAAGGCCGGCTGCGTGTTGCCGGCACCGTCGAGTTGGGTGGACTAAACCCCAAGGCCTCCCGCCATCGCCTCGATAAACTGCAACAGGGCATCAACTATTATTTCCCCCATCTGAAGCAGGCTAATCGCAGCTGGCTGGGCTTTAGGCCCTCTATACCCGATAGCCGGCCCGTGATCTCAGCTTCTAAATATGGCAACGACATTGTTTATGCCTTTGGTCACGGGCATATCGGTATGACCCTGGCGCCCATCACTGCCGAACTGGTTTATGCGCTTCTCACATCAACCACGCCGCCCATTGACCTTAACGACTATTCTGCAGGACGCTTCTAAACAGCGTGAATACTGCCTTAGTCCATGCTGTGGCTTGACGTGATCGGTTAATGACCTGAATTGAAATCTAATCCTGATGCTATGATTGAAACGACAGGCAAACAATCTGGAAACCCAACATGAATATCAAGCAGCTATTTGACATTGAGC
>PCCP01000062.1 GCA_002731775.1 Gammaproteobacteria bacterium | reverse complement strand
GTGGAACAGACCTTTACCCTGGGCGGCCCGGCGCCGAACGTAGGTAATGAGTATGCAGACACCTTCAGCGTCGGGGCTATCTGGTCACCAGGGGGTTCTCTGGAGGGTCTGACTGTATCGGCAGACGTCTGGCGTTTCGAGGTAACAGATCGCGTTTTGCCAGAACCGGGTATTACGGCGGTACAACCTGAGATCGATGCGTTCCTGGCGGTTAGAGATAACCCCAACAATTACGTGCTTAACGACTCGATCCCATCGGATTCTGACGTTATCGATATTCCTTGCGATCCAAATGCTCTCACTGCACAGTTCGGAGTTGACTCCGATGAGCGCTTGAATTGTGTGGTCAATCCATCTCTGTACCAGGGACAGGAAGGGCAAAATATCAGCCGCTTGTTTCGAAACGAGAGTGCCAATCTGATCACCCTGACTCTCAGGGCCATTAACGCGGGTGAGATTACCGCTGATGGTATCGACTTTAGGTTTGGCTACAGCTGGGATAACGAGTACGGCAGATTCCGCGCCAGCATCGATTACACTCACGTACATCAGTACGAATTGAACGATGTGCCCGGTCTGGAACTGGGACTGCTGGATACGGGAATAAATGATGCCGCCGGTACCACCGGCAATTCGCTCCACGTTCGTTCCCTGCCCGATAATAAAGGCAACCTGACTCTGTCCTGGCAGCGAGACGCCCACGGTGTAACGGTGATTAATCGTCGCATCGGTTCCTATTCGGATCTGGCTTATGACTATGCTTTCGAAGTCGGCAATGATCTGACGAGATCTCTGTTGAGAAGGAGAATCAGTAGTTACAGCACCTGGGACGTACAGTACCGCTATGCTCACGACTGGAGCACCGGCGCTCTCGGCAGCACCATCTTCACAGTGGGAATACTCGATATCTTCAATGAGGATCTCCCCTACCGTGAAGTCGGAGGCCTGAACTACGATGCAACGGTGTTCGAACCTCGGGGTCGTCGACTCTATGCACGAGCATTGTGGTCGTTCTAAGCACCAGCTAGTAAAAAACGGCGATGAGTAATCATCGCCGTTTTTTTTTGATCAGATTAAATATACCGTAGTTTCACACTTGGCGTTCTGATGTACTGGAGCTCCCCTGAAACTACTGTATATTTAATCTGACCCCCTTACTCCAGTCGATTTAGGTCGCATCTCAAAATTAAATGACATACTGATACGCTCTGTCTCTGTCTGGTTTTGGGCGACGCCATGTTCCAGCCAGGAAGGAAACATTAGTAGTTTGCCTGCTTCCGGTGCGACCTTGGCATGAAAGGTATTCTCAGCCCTGTTGCCGTCTGCAGCGGGCGGCATCATCCAGCGCGCCATCCTCGGGTCCTTGAAGCTTATGGCAGGTGCTCCGGTCTCACACTTTACATAAAAAGTGCCGCTGATGTGAGAATAGGGATGCAAATGTTCGGCGTGGAAACTGAATTTGGAATTGATATTCGTGAACAGGGCATTGATCTCTGGCTCGTAGTTTTGCGTATCCCAATGATGTTGGTAAGCGAAGTTTTGAGCGCTCTGATATAGAAAGGCCACCAAGCCAGTGAGTTCGGGAAGTTTGTACAGGTCACTGCGAGAGAAGTAGGAGGTGTAGCCGTTAGGGTACTCACGGGCCGAATATTCTTTCCCCTCGGTGTCTTCTTGACTGAGCTTATGAACGAAGGCTATCAGCTTCTCCCGTTCCCCGTCGTAGTCTGCATACCAATCCTCATAGATGAGGGTTGGAAACAGCACCCGCAGGCCAGGTTTTTTTTGCTTGCCAGAATCAGTACTCATGGCTGGGTTCAGTCGACTATGGCCTGATAAATGCCACTGCGAAGTTTGGCATAATCGTCAAGCCCGGTGGCAGGAATGATCTGGGTTAGATAGACGACAAGCAATTGCTCCACCGGGTCGACCCAATAGGTGGAGTGGTAGGCACCGCCCCATCCATACTCTCCAATAGAACCCAGGGTGCCGCGGCTGCCAAGGTCAGTCACTACCGAAAATCCCAGACCAAAGCCCTGGCCGCGGCGAAAGGGGATGTCACCGAGGTGATTCGTGGTCATCAGCTCTATACTCTTGCGAGAGAGAATTCGCTCGTCGTTAAGTTTGCCGCCATTGAGCGTCATCTGCAGAAACTTCGCATAGTCGGTGGCCGTAGACAATAGCCCGGCGCCACCAGAGAAGCTCATATTGGGCCCGTCTCCGGTCTTGTACAGACCCTGGCTGCGCATGCCATCGCGTGCCGGAATAGCCTCGATGCCGCCGCCGTCTTTGGGTTGATAAACCACGGCAAGAAGATCGGCTTTATCCCGGGGTAAATAGAAATGGGTGTTTTCCATGCCCAGCGGAGCGAATATCTCCGATTGCAGAAATTCCTCCAGGGTTAGTACGCTGGCTATTTCGATTACGGCGCCCAGAATGTCGGTGTTGTAACCATAGATCCATTGTTTTCCGGGTTGAGCATCGAGGGGCAGGGCCGCCATGCGGGCGATGGATTTTGCTATCGGATCCTTTTTATTGGCGAAGTACCAGCCCTGAAAACCTGCCGCCTCCCATGCTTCCGCCGCCGGTCCGCTGCCATAGCTCATGCCGCCGGTATGAGTGAGTAGATTGCGCAGTGTAATGGGTCGTTCTGCCGGTACCAGGTCATAGCCTCTACTGTCCTTAGCCACCGCCACCTGCATGTCTGCCCACTCGGGAATATAGCGACTCAGTGGGTGAGATATATCCAGCGCTCCACGCTCATGCAGGATCATGATGCCGGTGCTGACGATGGCCTTGGTTTGAGAGGCAATTCTGAAGATGGTGTCTTTGGTCATGGGCAGGGCTGATTCGATATTGCGCAGGCCATTCTCGGCGGCATAGGCGATTCTGCCATTGCGAAGTACCAGGATTACCTGGCCTGCCAGTTGGCCATTGTCGACATAGGACTTCATCACCGAGTCCAGGCGGTCGAGTCTCTCCGAGGACATGCCCAGAGCTTCGGGGCGGGAATTCCTGAAGTCTGCCGCGCTGATTGAAGCGGAGACGAAGAACAGCAGTATGGTGACGAGAGACAGACGGAGTTTTAATTTTGTCATGGTGTTATTCCCGCTCTACTTGATCGATGTGTCATAGAGTATATCTGTATTAGTTGGCGTTCAGTGTGCTTTTTTTTGTTAGCGAGACAATCCGCAGTCATTCTTCACTGGCATGGCGGATGCCCTGGCGCACAACGACTGCGCCAATCCCTGCCAGGGGTTGACATAAAACGGGGGACGGCGCATTATCCCGCCACTATGAATCCACGATTTAATTTCTGGTGGCTTGACACGTCAGGCAGCCAGAAGAAAAAATTTTAGTATTCTTCACTGGTCGCCTTAGGGTTGTGGCGGCCTCCTGTTTCAAGAAATAATCAGTTTGCCATAATCCTTGCCGGCCACACGGATCGAGAGCTTGTGGCTATGCATATTCAAAACCAGAATCTGAACCAAATACAATATCGGTGTCGCGGTGGCGTTCGCGTGCGACGCTCGGCGACCCAACTGGATTATCTGACGGCACTGGACGCGCTACGGCGATCCATCGATTGCCGACTTGGAGTTTTGCTGGCTTCTAGTTTTGAATACCCGGGCAGATATACGCGCTGGGATATTGGTTTCGTAAACCCTCCATTGCAGCTTGTTGGGAGAGGGCGGGGATTATCAATCAATGCACTGAACGTTCGCGGTGAGATCCTGTTGCCGGAAATTTACCGGGCACTTAAGGATTGTGATGCCATCGATCGGCTCGATGGCTCAGCCGAGACCATAGCGCTGACTGTAATCGCCGATGCCCCGGAAGTGGCGGAAGAAATGCGTTCCCGCAGGCCGAGCCTGTTTTCAGTACTTCGAGAAATTGTGAATTGCTTCCACAATCCGTCTGATCCCTATCTTGGTTTATATGGTGCCTTCGGTTATGACCTGACATTTCAATTCGAAGACGTAGAGCATTTTCAGGAGAGAAACGACGAAGGCAGGGATCTGGTGCTGTACCTGCCGGACCAGATCACGGTGTCTGACCATCGAATCGAGCAGACGATCTGTTACAGCTATGAATTCGATTGCCGCGGCTGGAATTCTGACAAACGCAGCGAAACCACCGGGGGCTTCCGGCGTACCGGTAATTCGGAGCCCTATGTACCCGCAACCCATGTGCAGAAGAATTGTGATCATGAGCCGGGTGAGTACGCGAGACGAATCGAGCAGGCACTGGATTATTTTCGACGCGGAGATCTGTTTGAAGTGGTACCAGGCCAGGTATTCTATGAACCCTGCAAGGATAGCCCCGCAGAAGTTTTCAAGCGTCTTAAAGAATCTAACCCGGCACCTTATGGCGCCTTGATGAATCTCGGCGAACAGGAATACCTGGTGGCGGCATCCCCGGAAATGTTTGTGCGGGTGAACGGCAGGCAAATCGAGACCTGCCCGATTTCTGGCACCATCGCCAGAGGGGTCGATGCGATCGCAGATGCCAGCCAGATCAAGACGTTGTTGAATTCCGAGAAGGATGAGTCGGAGCTTTCCATGTGTACCGACGTCGACAGAAATGACAAGGCCCGGGTCTGCGAGCCCGGCTCGGTTGAGGTGGTAGGCAGGCGTCAGATCGAAATGTATTCACGGCTCATTCATACCGTGGACCATGTTAAGGGCATCCTGAAATCTGAATTTGATGCCCTCGACGGGTTTCTCGCCCACACCTGGGCGGTCACTGTCACCGGTGCGCCCAAGCTGGCGGCGATGCAGTTTATCGAGGCACAGGAAAAGTCTCCGCGGCACTGGTATGGAGGGGCGATAGGTCATATAGGTTTCGACGGAAATCTGAACACAGGTTTGACCCTGCGCACCATGCGCATCAAGGCAGGTGTAGCCGAAATAAGGGCGGGTGCAACACTGTTGATCGATTCAGATCCGGTGGCGGAAGAACAGGAAACGCGACTGAAGGCGTCGGCGCTGCTGGCTGCCGTGAGGGATGAAATCGGTGCCAAAAGTAAGGCTACGGCTAGTCAATCCTGCGCTATCGGCAGCGGTGTCAAGGTGCTGATGGTCGATCATCAGGATTCCTTCGTGCACAACCTGGCCAGCTATTTCCGCCGTTGTGGCGTCGATTTGGTTACCCTGCGACCGGAGCTGGCGTGGGACTACTTGCAACAGCAGCAGGTAGATCTGTTGGTGCTGTCACCGGGGCCGGCTACACCCGCGCAGTTCGACATGTCCAGGACTATAGAACTCGCCTTGCACAGGGATCTGTCGATCTTCGGCGTCTGTCTCGGCCTGCAGGGGATCGTGGAATACTTCGGTGGAGAACTGGTCGAACTGGGCTATCCAATGCATGGCAAGCCGTCCAGAATCCGCCATCGGCACAGCGACATGTTTGCCGGCATCGACTCTGAATTCAGCGCCGGCAGATATCATTCTCTGGTCGCAAAATCGGTACCGGATTGTTTGCGGGTCACTGCAAAAACCGTTATGAATAAATCCAGCACAGTTAGCAGCCAGGTTCAGGTGGTAATGGCGGTCGAACACGAGAGCCTGCCGATACGGGCGGTGCAGTTCCACCCGGAATCGATCATGAGTCTGGAGAATCAGTGCGGGTATCGACTGATAAAGAACGTCGTTGAAGAAGTCGTTGCTCGAATTGCCAACGCTAGTTGATCCCAGACTCATTTGGGTAATTACTGAAGTTCGTTTTCGAACCAGCTGGCCAGACGCACACCCGCTAGACCGATGCGCTGTCGGGCGATCTCCTGCATGCGTGATACATAGTCAGCACTCAAACTCTGGCTTCCTAATTTGCGACCGGTCTGATCCGTGGCGACAATCGCCTGTTTCATGGCGTCGGTGTACACATCTGTCAGCAGTAACTGACGACTCTCGGCCAGCCATTGTGACCAATCAGATTCCACAGCTTGTATTCCGGGTCGAGCCAGGCCTGAGAGTTGTCGCTGGATGCGGGGCAGAGTTTCCACCAGGCCCGCAGCGCCGAGCGCCTGGTCCCAGCGTGCATGCAGATTACCCGCGTCGGTGGGCACGCCGTTGCCACCCCGATCACCGCGCCTGAACAGCGCGGCAGAAAACAGCGACCCTGCATGCAGGGGTTGATGGATATCCGCCATCAGGTGCAACACCCAGCACAGGGCGACGGCGCGTTCTGGCATGGGTCTGCTGGCATCGGCTAGCACCAGGGTGTTGTAATCCAGGGCGGTGACAATATTGTGGACTTGCCGTTCATTGCGAATCGTTGCCCTGTCTTCACCGCTGATGTCATCGAATCTGGCGACGCCGATATAGTTGTTGCCTTGCACAGTGGCGGCACCCCGCAGCCATGCGCCATCGATATAATGCCAGCTCGGGCGATTGTATTTATCCATTTCCGCAGCGGGCAGGCCCCTGACGATATCCGGCCAGTAAGCGGCTTGACCTAGTAGCCACTCGGCCATTTGGCGGTCATCGCTGGGGTCGATAAAGCCCGGTACCTGGGCCAAAAAATCTTCATCGAAGCGCGGATGTTGTCTCAGTATGCGCAGGAGCCGGGCCTGGGTGTCCGCGCTTAGAAAATCCATGGCGACGGCGGCGCTGAGCCGATGACCGACACTATCCCAGGCCATGGCGCCCTGGAGCGGGAGAATGAAATTTAGCAAGAGTAGAAGTTTGAGTAGCGCTTTCATATCAGACCTACTATTTAGCCGGTCACACCTCCAGCCACTCCGCCCGCACATCGCCAGTGCGCATCAGGGACTCAGGCGTGCCTTCATACACGATCCGGCCATGGCCCATTACGTACAGGCGATGAGAGATTTTCAGGGCGATGGACAATTTCTGTTCAACCAATAGGATCGCCACACCGCGTTTGGCAATTTCCTGCAGCAGCTCGGCGACTTGCGTTACCAACTTCGGTGCCAGCCCCTCCGTAGGCTCGTCAATCATGATCAATTCCGGGTCGCCCATCAAGGTTCTGCACATACATAACATTTGCTGCTCACCGCCGCTGAGCACGCCGCCATGAACATCGGCCCGTTCTCCCAGGGCAGGGAACATCTTGAACATTTCTTTCATGTTCCAGCGCGGGCTGGGTCGGGTCGATTTCATGCCGAGAATGAGATTTTGTCGGACCGTAAGCGATGGAAAAATATCTCGATTCTCAGGCACATAGCCCACACCCAACTGCGCGATCTCGAAGCTGTTCTTGCCCGCTATCTCCTCGCCCTTGAATATTATGGAACCTTGAGGTTCCACTTCCCCCATAATGGCTTTGACCGTGGTTGAGCGGCCGACGCCGTTGCGTCCCAGGAGGCTGACAATTTCTCCTTCCCCAAGCTCGAAGTTAACCCCTTGCAGGATGTGGCTCTTGCCGTAGAACGCATGGAGATTAGAAACTTCAAGCACTGGCAGCGACCTCACCAAGATAGGCTTCCTGTACCCGAGCATTGGCACGAATGTTTTCCGGCTTGTCGCTGGCAATAATCTCGCCATAAACCAGCACAGAAATTCTGTCCGCCAGATCGAACACAATATTCATATCATGCTCTACCATGATCAGGGTCTTGCCGGCGGTAACGCGGCGGATCAGATCCACCGCATTACTTGCTTCACTATGGCTCATGCCGGCGACTGGCTCATCGAGCATGACAAGTTCGGCACCGCCGGCAATCGCTATTCCAAGTTCGAGGGCGCGTTGCTGTGCGTAGGCTAATTCTCCGGCGGGGAACAAGGCCTTGTTCTTCAAGCCTATCTGCTCCAGCACTTCCATGGCCCGGTCGTTGATCTCGCCCTGACTGCCTAACAGGTGCCAAAATGAGTAACGGTAGCCGCTACTCCACAGCAGCGCGCAACGCACGTTTTCGAAGACATTCATGCGCGCGAATATATTCGTTACCTGAAAACTTCGAGCCAGGCCGAGACGGCTCACCTCATAGGGAGTCATGTCCTGAATCTCCTCCTGCTTAAAAGTGATAGTGCCAGCTGTCACATTATATAAGCCGCTGATGAGGTGAAAGAGGGTGGATTTTCCGGCACCGTTTGGCCCGATGATTGCGTGTTTCTCGCCCTGCTCTATATCCAGGCTGACGCCGCGAATAATTTCGGTTTCACCAAAGTTTTTGCGTACTTCTGTTAGCGTAAGAATGCCCATACTCAGGAGTCCTCGTCAGCGGGAAGCGTATTGGCGTCTTCCCAGGCATCCCGCAGTTGCGGCAGTGATTTTTTGGTTCCGAGAAAAGCAGCGATGGCGACGCCACCGATCAGCAACCAGTCAATGCTGCTACCGCGCTCGAGTGATAGGCCAAGATATTGAAATGCTTCCCCGTCTGTATGGCTCAACTCGATCATGGCGACGCTGGCGAGAATAAAGATGAATGCTGGAAACCCGGTGATGAGGTAGGGCAGTGCCAGTCTCCTCAGCGTGCCTGAAACCCACGCCACCTGGTGCATCATGATGAAACCGGCGAAACCCCTGGGCAGGAACATGACCGTCAACACAAACAAGACGCCCAAATAGAGCAACCACAGTTCCGAGTAATTGCTAAGCAGTGAATTCATCAGTGTAAGCAGTACGGCGCCGATAATGGGACCGATGAAATACCCCAGGCCGCCGATGTAGGCCATCAGCAGGACGCGGCCAGAGGTTGCTGCATTGAGGTTTTCTTCGGTGATGAATTCATAGTTGAGCGCAAACAGACCACCGGCAATGCCGGCAAACAGGCCCGATGCACAGAAGGAAATAAAGCGAACGCGTCTGGCACTATAGCCTATGAATTCAGCGCGTTCAGGATTGTCTCTTACCGCATTTGCCATGCGCCCCACGGGTGTCCGGGTGAACAGGTACATGAACACGGTAGCGATAAAAACCCAGATCGCAGCGAGGTAATATATCTGCAAATCCTGGGCGAAATCGACGCCAAAAAAAAGCGGGCCGAAGGTGCGGTCACCACTGACACCGGCTTCGCCACCGAAGAAACTCACGAAAATTAGCGACGAAGCAGCGATGAGTTCGCCGATGCCCAGGGAGATCATGGCGAACACGGTACCGGCTTTGCGCGTCGAAAAACTGCCGATGAAGATGGCGGCGAGTAGACCGAAGAATCCACCGACCAGCGGTATAAAGATAATAGAAAAATACACCGTTTCGAATTCGATCAGAATCAGCGTATGGACTGCCAGAAATCCTCCCAGGCCAAAATATACCGCGTGGCCGAAGGAGAGCATGCCGCCCTGTCCCAACAGCATGTTATAGCTGAGCGCGAAGACGATGGCGATGGCCATCTGATTGAAGATAGAAATGGAGAGGATGGAATCAAAAAATTGCGGCAGTGCTAACAGCACCAGCAGATACCCACCCCAGAGCGAAAATTTCCTGACAGTGGCCATTATTCTTCCCTCTTACCCAGCAGCCCGGTGGGTCGAAATATCAATNCCAGAACCAACAGCAGNAATGGNAGAATGGGTGCGATCTGTGGCAGGGTTANGGTCCATAAGTCGTTCAGTGGGTGATCNCGGGCGAACGAGACACCCAGCAAATTTAACAAATCGGGCATACCCACATTGGAGGCGATGGCGTAGGACTGCAGCAGGCCGATGAGCAAAGATGCGATGAATGCGCCTGCCAGAGAACCCAGGCCGCCGATGACAACGATCACGAACACAATGCTACCCAACACCACCGCCATGCCTGGGAAAGTCGTCAGTACCGGACCGGCAATCACCCCGGCCAGGCCTGCCAGCGCCGTCCCTACTCCGAATACACCCATGAAAATTAATGGCACGTTGTGCCCGAGATTGGAGACCGTATGGGGATGAGTGATGGCCGCCTGAATAATAATGCCGACCCGAGAGCGGGTTAGCACGCGAAATAGAACGATGAAGATCGACATGGAGATGACGATCATGAAACCCCGGTATGCCGAAAATTCCTGACCGAATAAGGTGAACAGCGGAAAATCCAGGATATCCGGCGACTGGTAGTTCTTGGTGTCGGGACCCCAGAAGAACTGTATAGATTCTTCGATGAGAAAGGCCGCGCCGAAGGTGAATACCAGTTCGGCGACGTGCCCCGATTTGTGAACCCGGCGCAGTCCATAGCGCTCAACCATGGCGCCGATCACGCCTACGATAAGGGGGGCGAAGATCAATCCTAGCCAGAACCCCATATACAGACTGATGGAATAGGCGAAGTAGGCACCCAGCATGTAGAAACTGGCGTGGGCGAAATTCAGCACACCCATCATACTGAATATGAGCGTAAGGCCGCTGGCGAGCATAAACAACAGCAGCCCCGTAACCAGACCATTAAGCGTGGCAAATATGAAGACTTCTAGCATGTTTGCCTCAGCGCCTCTGTTTCCTTGACTTCGCTAGCTCAATTTTACTACGTGGGGACTAACGACCGGGGCGCCGCATCTGGCAACTGGTTTCGACGATGGTTTCTTCTGCAGGGACGTGATAGATAGTGCGCAGCCCGAAACCCGAATTATCGGCGTCGAATTCGACTCCCTCATCGGTGTGCACCGAGATATGCAGGGATTGGAATATCTGATGGTCCTCGCCGCGCATCCAGATCTCTTCACCGCCGAGCGTGGTGAATCTCATATCTTCCAGCGCCAGTGCGATGTCGTAGGGGTCGGTACTCTGGGTTTTTTCCATCGCCGCCACCACCATTGACAGGGCATTGGCCAGACGTGGTTGGGTCACGTCGTTGTTGGGGTTTTTAGCCTTGAACGCGCGAATAAATTCCTTTCGCTCTTGCGTAGGGATTGGATTGGATGTCTCGTTATGAATCAGGTGGATCTTGCCCTTGCCGTCTTCACCCAGGGTGGCGGTGATGCCATCGTAGGCCGCATAGAAAGTGTAGATCGGGATATCCAGTCCGGAATCGATAATCGAACGCGCCAGGGAGACCATGTCGGCACCGAAATTTCCGGTGATTACCGCATCGGCACCGGAGGACACAATTTTCGTCACATAGGGAGTGAAATCCTTAACCTGGCCTATGGGGTGAAATTCACTGCCAACAATTTCAATATCCGGGCGCTTCTCATTTAATAATCGAATCGCGTTGTCAGCCACAACATGACCGAATGAGTAGTCCTGGCCGATGATATACATGCTCTTGATATCTTCGTTCATGGCGATGAAGTCGGTCAGTACATCCAGTTTCATCACCGCATGGGCGTCGAACCGGAAATGCCAGAAGCTGCAATTATCTTCGGTGAGAATAGGATCGACGGCGGAGTAATTTATCTGCAAAACTTCCTTGCCGGGATTGCGACGATTGAATCGGGAGATAGTCGTGCTGAGGGTGTTGGCTACGGCCGAGCTATTGCCCTGGAAGATGATTTGCAGGCCGTCACTCACCGCACGTCTAAACTGTAACTGGGTGTCGGTAGGACTCTGCTTGTTATCCAGCGCGACGATTTCAATCATGCGCCCGCCGAGAATGCCGCCCCTGGAATTGAACAGGTAATCGGCTGCAAACTGGATCTGCTTCAGGCCGCTGGTACCGATCGAGGCGAAGGTGCCCGAGAGGGGGTCCATGAAGGCGATGCGCACCGGTTCCTGAGCCTGGCTGATGCTGCCCAGGCTGAGCAGCGCGCAGACATGTAAGCCTTTGAATATATTAATAATTATTGTTTTTATCATGACTAATGCTGCGCCGGTATAAGAGAAAAACGGCGACCGTCGAGGTCGCCGAACATGCCCGACATTAACCTAGACTGTGCTCTGAATCAAGAAACCCCAGCTGCTCAGGCGAATATAAAGCAGTCAGGGTTTGCAATTTTTATCTCACAGCAATCGCGTCATGCCGAGTTGGAAAAATATCAAGCCGAGCGGATAGAATTCGGCAATAATGCGGGCACTCAACACGTCTTCACAAAATTTTCGGCGCTCGGCAATGTCGTTGCAAAGCAGAGATACCTGGTGAATAGTCGCATCTTGTAATAACAGGGAAGTGGCTGTAGACATAATTTAGGGCGCCTCTGAATAATACAGTGATCCTCAGGCTTTCAGGCAAGTTTGCAATCAAGGCAGGGTTGCGCAGGAATGTAGACCACCTTTCAAGCAGCCCTAACGCCGAGTGCAGACCCGCATGAAAGCCCCAAAAGGCGAGCCCTGAAGCATTCATTTGCGGCGTTACACTTCTTGCCAAGGGCGACAGCCATTGCCGGCGAAGTGTGCCTTGCAACTAAATGCTTCAGGACTCGCTGAGATATTACTGTATTATTCAGAGGCGTCCTAATTTCCTGTAGGATGGTTGGCATCGATAGATGCTACGCACAATGAATAATCTCAAGATACCAGAATCCGAAATTGAATTTATGGCCATCCGTGCCGGTGGCCCTGGCGGGCAGAATGTAAATAAGGTGTCCACTGCCGTACATCTGAGATTTGATATCAATCGTTCAAGTTTGCCTCGGGAAATCAAGGAAAAATTGGCTAACCATCGAGATCGTCGTATTAACAAGGACGGGTCAATAGTCATCAAGGCGCAGCGTTTTCGCAGCCAGGAAAAGAACAAAAAGGATGCAATCGAACGCCTGACGTGCCTGATAGTGCATGCCGTAACCGAACGTGCCAGGCGAATCGCCACCAAACCGGGTAGGGCGGCGAAGGAACGACGGCTGCGCGACAAGAAGATTGTCGGCAGTCGGAAGTCGGGCAGGGGCGCGATAAAATCCTTCGATGATTGAGTTGCAAATCATCGGGTAAAGGCTAATTACAGACATTCCAGGGGAGTGAGTTACGGTTATGACGATAACACGAATTTCCCATCTAACAGTTTACGTCGATGACCAGGATGAGGCATTGCGGTGGTACCAGGATAATCTGGGATTTGAAGTGTGCATGGACAACAGTAAGCTGGTACCAGAGCTGCGTTGGTTAACGGTCAGTCCAGCGGGTAACAGGGATACTCAGATCGTATTGATGCCGGCCCGTAATGATGATGAAAAATCCAGAGTTGGCAGCAATTTGATCACCGTGCTCAATACCGATGATTGCCGGGGAGACATGGCTAGACTGGTGGCAAATGGCGTCGAGATTGTAGAAGCGCCTGCCGAAGTTCCCTGGGGAGTGTCGGGCGTGATTCGGGATCTCTATGGGAATCCGTACAACCTGGTCGGGCCCGAGTAGGCGAGGGCTAAAGCGGGAAAGGCAATGATAAATCTGGCAACTCGGCAGCGGAGATGGTTCCTCAATACGCGGTTTGGCGCTGCGGTCACGACGACGATGCTGGTGTTTTTCCTTACTTTACAGCCCGCCGCTGCCGTCGATTCAGTCGCATCGATAAGCAGTGCGGAAGCCAGTTTCAGGTACATTGCCAGCACCCTGCGCAGGTTTCGTGACAGCGGTAGACTGGTGAACAACCCCGGTATCGATGGGGCGGATTTCGAAGAATTTTTCAGCTTGCTGGGCGATTTCTATACCCGGTTCAGCAGGGATTTTGGTGCGGACAGCGCCATGTGTCAGTTTTATACTGACCCTGAAAACAGCAGGATGACGATCGAGGACAGAGCCGAGTTAGGCTTCAGTTTTTTGCTGGAACTCGATGATCGGGTAGCACGTTATTTACAGGTAGAACGCGATTTTCAGGAAGCTGTGGAGAGGGAATTTGGCAGCATCCTGTTAAGCAATATTAATGATGCGAAGGGCGACGCTGTCAGTAATCAGAGGCTGCCAACATCGGAGTTCGATGAGGCAGCCAGGATCAATTTTGCCGATACCGCCTGTTTCTAATACACCTCGAACAAGCCGGCAGTGCCCATGCCGCCACCCACACACATGGTACAGACCACGTATTTTGCGCCGCGACGCTTGCCTTCGATGAGTGCGTGTCCCACCATGCGAGCGCCACTCATGCCGTAGGGGTGTCCGATAGAGATCGCGCCGCCGTTGACATTCAATAGCTCATCGGGGAGGCCAAGTTTGTCACGACAGTACACGACCTGCACCGCGAAGGCTTCGTTGAGTTCCCAAAGTCCAATATCGTCCATGGAAAGATGGTTACGCTCCAGCAGTTTCGGTATGGCGAATATCGGACCGATGCCCATCTCATCCGGCTCCAGTCCGGCGACCGCGATGCCGCGATACGCACCCAGGGGCTCAAGCCCTTTCTTCTCGGCCAGTTTGCTGTCCATAATCACGGCGGCAGAAGCGCCATCGGAGAGTTGACTGGCATTACCGGCGGTGATTACCCCGCCTTCTATCACTGCTTTTAATCCCTGCAGACCTTCCAGCGTGGTGGTCGGCCGGTTGCCCTCATCCTTGGCCAGGGTGACGTCGTGCACACTCTGCGCTTTGGTCTCTTTGTCCACGAACAGCATCTGTGTCGGCAAGGGCACAATTTCGTCATCGAACTTGCCGGCTTTCTGTGCGGCATGGGTTCTCTGCTGACTCTGCAAGGCATAGGCATCTTGCTGCTCGCGAGAAATGTTATAGCGCTTGGCTACGATCTCGGCCGTTTCCAGCATGGAGATATAGGCATGCTCAGATTTGGCGATGACGTTTGGATCCTGTGCGCGGTAGCCGTTTTGATGTTCGTTCTGCACCAGCGAGATGGATTCCAGACCGCCTCCGACGACGATAGGCATGCCATCACTGATTACCTGTTTGGCGGCGGCGGCGATAGCCATCATGCCGGAGGAACACTGTCGGTCCATGCTCATGCCAGAGACAGAACTGGGTAAGCCTGCTGCCACGCCTGCGGTACGGCCGATGTTAGCCCCGGATGTGCCTTGCTGCATGGCGCAGCCCATGATCACATCGTCGATCTCGCCGGGCTCGATTCCGGCCCGCTGCACTGCCGCGGCGATGACGTGGCCGCCGAGAATCGGCGCAGTGGTGTCGTTAAAGGCGCCGCGATAGGCCTTGCCGATTGGGGTTCTGGCTGTGGATACGATTACTGCTTCTCTGGTCATGCTAATCTCCTGATTTACTACATCAACCGGAGCAGCAAAATTAAGTGCCGCTGCGGCGCGCTGAAACTACCTTAGCTATCTATTAAAACTCTTCCTATCTCTTGGGCACCTCTGAGCATCACTGTATTATTCAGAGCTGCCCTTGCATACCAGCTCAGTGACTGCGTCGATCGCGTCCTCAGCCAGTTGCACCATCTCGGCGTCAGTACGATCCTGTATCGGATGAGGCACAAACACACTGGCGGGCTTTATGCCCAGTGATTTTCCTTGCGCGGCGGCGGCCTCCACAAATTCGCGGGAGGCGATAAATCCCGCCGGTATGCCTCTGCTTTCCAGGTTCATGATGTCATGCAAACTGCACGAGGTACATGAACCTCAGTCGGCGAGACCTTCGATGACGGCGTCACATTCTACGCTAATCTGTTGACTGAGCTCGGTGGGAGCAACTCTGGCAAAGGTGGGTTTGGTGTACCGATTTACTCGGGCTCCCAACTTGAGCAGATGTTTCTCAATTTCGTCGAGGAACTCCTTTCCCCGGGGCTTGGAGATATCGAGCAGGCCGATGGTGGCACCGGCGAGCTCGGACAATCGCGGCAATAACTGCCGTTCGACGGGCTGTAACTCGGCCGTTGGGTCTAACAATGTTGATTGACTAATCATGATTTTCCTCTATTGACACTGCCTGGTGATGATAAGTGTGATCGTTTATAAAATTTTCTGTGAGACGATTTGACTGCCACGCTCACCGGTCGCGACCCAGCCACTGATGATGGCCGAGAACATGCCAGCCTTGCCCCCGGTGCTGACGATATGCAGTCCGTCGTCCCTGAATTTGTTTAGTAGCTTGTCCTTAAACCCGGCCGGCATGCCTTCGGCCACGTCATTGGCGCCGCGGATCAAATCGGCACCAGGTGTCACTAATTCTTCATGCAGGGCGTTCCTCAGATCTTGCTTCGACCAGCCACCCTGGCGAAAAACCCGCCGGTGTTCGGGAGAAACAACCAGTATTGCGTCAGCCAATCCATACAATTTCGCGTGTACGATGCTGCGCAAACTCAGTGCCATACTCTTTGCTAGCGACTGCGGTGTACGAGACTGCTGGTCGACTATGGGTTGCAGTCCGTCTCCGGCAAACAGGTTTAGCACCGAATCTTCGCGCTCGTATCCCCGGTCCATGGCCAGGGAGTTCCAGTCGCTATCGGATTCGTCTTCGGCGAAACAATAGCTGTATTTGCCTGGATTGCCCATGGCGGCCCGGTCTATGCCACCGGGAATACCGCCACCGATGTTGCGAATAATCAACTGCAGGGCACGGCCAATCGTGGCATTGGCCCGATTGCCTTGCCCTAGCGCATTGACGCCGCTATTCATACCGATTTGTCGGCTAACCGGGCCGTTCACTATCAGCACCGGCGTGGAAAAATAAGTCGTGCATAAGAGCCCATGCATGCAGAATCTATCCTGCAGAGCCGCCTCCACGGCGGCGATTACCGTGGGAAAATATTCGGGCTTGCAGCCTGCCATCACCGCATTGATGGCAAGCTTTTCGATGCTGCAATCAACCTTGTCAGGTGGTACCTGGCCGATGGTTTCCGCAGGCTTGCGATCGGTTCCACTTAACATTCGCATGACCCGCAACGGGGTCGGTGGGACCACGGGTAAGCCATCGCTCCAGCCGCGTTCGAAACAGGCCTCCATGATGTCCTCGGATTCAGAAACCTGAACCTGCCGAGCGCCGAATTGCGTGTCACCAAACTTCAGTGCGAGCAGTTCATCCATGCCAGGGTCCTGGGTTTTGGAACCACAGCCGGGTTTGAAATCGATCAGATCCGCACCAAGATCGTCGATGCCGGTAAATTCCTGCCACTGGACTTTATCCCAGCCAATAATACGGGGAACATCTTCTGAGTCCTGAGTCTGTCGTATTAATGTGGGAACGATCTCGACCTGATTGCGATAGGAAAATTCTAGGGATGTATCATCGATGCGGTCGGGGTAGCTGGGGGGATAGGACGGGTCGTCCTGAACGTAGACGCTGAGCTTGCCATCGCAACTGGCAGCCAACTCAGCGATAAGTGGCTCTATCATCGCGCAAGTTGGACAGTCCTTCTTTATCACCAGGGTATAGCTAGTTGACCTCATCTGCTCCAAAAATCAGTCCTCTTGGCTTGTCCGTCGCAATGCGAACAGTCAGTTATCCACAGAATTAGACAGAATAAACCAGTCTAACGCAAGAATCGCGTTGTGGGGTAGCGGGAGTTGGCCTAGTAGACGAAGCCCAGGGTGCTGATTCCTACCAGGATATTGATGATCATGAAAACCGACGAGGTGCGCGACATCACCTTCCATAGTTGTGGGCCCTTGTAGGCAGCGCGCACACCAATGATGAGTGCCACCGTGTAGGTCATCATTATTGTTATCAGAATGAGATAGCGAACCCAGGATTGATTATCCGCAGCCTGGCTGCCAAGCACGAAGAATGCCCCGGCACCGGCGAAGTAGAGAGACCAGTAAGTGATAGCCAAGCCGTAGTCGCCCACCAGCAGTCGAGCCAAAAAGGATCGATTATCGAATGCTTCCGCGTTGTCAGATTGTTCGTCGCTCATAGTTCGATATTCCTGCTTGTGCTTAGTGTAACTCACGGACAGCCCCTAAAGAAATGCAGGCAAGCAAGCCTGGCATGGTCGCAGAATCGAAATAGCCCTGCTACTGAAACGACAGGGTGTGGGAATCACTATCATTACCGAACGGACTCTGCTTAAATTCATTCACTAACAAATCCCGGCACTGTAATTCTGCCCGCTACAAATTTCGCAGTAGGTCAATTGCAAAATCCTACTTCCAGAAAAACACTTCCAAATAAACAAAAACGAGGCCGCTATGTCCGCCGATCTAATTTTCTCAATCTGCAATAGCGCGGTGCTGCCGGGATGGGCGCTCTTGATATTCATGCCAAAATGGAAGTGGACCCTGTCTCTGATCAGCGCCGGGCTCATTCCTTTTGTCTTGGGTTTGGTCTATGTGGGCCTGTTTATCTCCCAAAGTGGCAGTATGCCCGAGGGAGGTGGCTTCGGTTCTCTGGCAGGAGTCGCCAGCTTATTTGCAAATCCTTATGTCTTGACCGCTGGCTGGATTCATTATCTTGCCTTCGATCTATTCGTGGGGGCCTGGGAAGTTCGGGATTCTCAGCAGCAGGGCATTTCACACTGGCTTGTCATCCCCTGCCTGCTGCTGACTTTCATGCTGGGACCAACCGGACTGGCTTTATATTTTATAATCCGAACAGTTAAAAATCGAAGATTCGAAATTTATGCAGCACCTGCCTGATTATGGCTAGAAACATCTCCGATGCGGTGCGAGAGATCTGTTTCAGCTTTCCTGAAAGTGAGGAGCAGCAATCCTATTTTATTCCTCAATATTTCGGACCCAGAGGCTGCTTGGGGGTCGAACTTAACAGTGGACTCGACCGGGACTCCATTGCAATGCGCATGCCCAATCAGTTGGATTGAGCACGGGTTTCGGCTGTAACCGGCTTCAGTGGACGACGTGCAATTATCTACCCATGAGCCCCTTGAGTGCACCGGGAATATCAGCCGGGAATACCACAAACTTGGAATTGTCCGAATCTGCCAGATTCTGCAGCGAACTGATATATTTCTCGCCCAGTAAATAAACCACGGGCATTTCCTTCTCACCGATCGCTTCGCTTACCAGCGAGATCGCTCGCTTGCTGGCTTCCGCCAGGATGACCTGGGCCTCGGCCTCGCGCTTGGAGGCCTCGAGTTGACCTTCCGCCTGTAGAATGACAGCCTGTTTATCACCATCGGCCCGGGTAACGGTTGCCCGCCGCGCACGTTCTGCCGCGGCTTGCTCTTCCATCGCCTCCTGCATGGTGGATGATGGATTAATGTCCTGAATTTCGACGGTCTTGAGAATGATTCCCCAATCGGCGATGTCGTCAGAAATTGCTGCCTTCAAGTTAGATTTAATGTGATCGCGAGACGACAGGGCTTCATCGAGGGACATCTCACCCACAATTGAACGCAGCGATGTCTGCACCAGTGTCTGAATCGCAATGACATAGTCTTCGATACCATAGACCGCTTTCTCAGGCGAGACGATATTGATATAGGCCACCGCATTGGTAATCAACACGGCGTTGTCCTTGGTGATGACTTCCTGGGATGGGATATCGAGAACGATATCCTTGGTGGTGACTTTGTGCGCGACGATATCGATGTAAGGAATAATGAAATTCAGCCCCGGCTTGAGTGATACGTGATACTTCCCCAGGCGTTGAACCACCCATTTGTATCCCTGTGGTACCTGGCGCACGCCTTGGGCCACGGTTATTAGTATGAATAACAAGACTGCAATAGCAATTACAAATCCTGGTTGCATGGCAATACTCCTTCTTGGTGTTTAACTTGGCTCAGGCTATTAAGGTTTTATGCTTTTTTGACAATCAGCGAATTTCCGGACAAGTCCACCACGCTGACTCTATCGCCAATGCTCAAAGAATCAGTTGAAATGATCAGCCACTCATCGGCTCCCAACAAAGGAGCGGGAAAGCGGATGGTGCCCCGTTTTTCACCGTTAGGTGGTGACAGTACCTGGCCTATTTCTCCTAATAGCGCTTCCTTGGACAATCCGGCTTTGGTTTTGTCCGTGGCCAGTGGTTTGAGGAACTTGAACCAGCCGACAGCAAATACTGTGGATGAAAAGGCCCAAATAATGATTTGCGCAGCTTCGGAAATCCCTGGAAAGGGCACCAGCATCAGTCCCACGATAGTCGCCGCGGCTCCAAACCAGAAAATAAAGAAGGAGCCCAGAAAGATTTCACTCAGCATCAGAACGATACCGGCAACAATCCAGTGCCAATATAGAAGTTCAAATTCCATCATCGTTCTCCTGGTTAGACATGAGGAGCCTCTGAATTATTACTCAGAGGCTCCTTAGTCCAATATTGATCTGATTTGCTGGCCTAGTCTACAAATATGGGGTCGATCGCCCAAATTTATAGCCTAATTCTCGCGGGCTCCATAACCCGGCAATTGCGCTGTTATTATGCCGCGGACATGGCAAAATACGCCGCTGCAGCAAGAGGACGATTAAATGCACTATCGGCGCATCGATGCGCCTGCTCCCCATGTGAATCTTGGAGGAGCAGGACCACTACTTCATTTCTCCCATGCCAATGGCTTCCCGCCCCTGGCATACCGAGCTCTGTTGCAGCCATTCCTCGAATCCCACGAAGTGATTGCGAGCCTGCATCGTCCCCTGTGGCAGCCCAGTCCTGCGCCATCGAGTCTGGGATCCTGGCAAATATTTGCTGACGACTTGATACAACTGTTGCAACAATTTGATCAACCGGTCACCAGCATCGGGCATTCCATGGGTGCGGCCGCAATATTACTGGCGGCTTCGAAGCGACCCGAATTGTTCAAGTCCATAATTCTGATAGAACCGGTGCTGGTGCCCCGTCGCTTTCTGCTGCTGCTGCATTTCTTTGGCCGCTTCTCGAGAGAAACGATTCCCCTGGTAAGGAAGACCCTGGCCCGAGTCGACCGATGGTCCACCCCTCTGCAAGCATTCCAACACTTCAGACCAAAAACCGTGTTCAGAAACATCAGTGATGAGGTGTTATGGGACTATATCGAACACGGCGTTGAAGAAATCGACGGCGAGGCCTGCCGGCTCACTTATAGCAAGGAATGGGAGGCACACTGCTATACCAAGGTGCACAACCTATGGAATTTGCCGGGCAGCGTAGCGGTGCCGCTACTGGCGATCAGGGGCCAGGATTCAGACACCATAATTCATTCTGCCTGGCAGAAATGGAGACTGATGTCGCCGACACACACATTCCTGGATATTCCTGATGCCGGACATCTGCTGCCTTTCGAGAAACCCGATTCTCTTGCAATGACGATAAAAGCCTGGCTCGCAGAGCCTGCCTCGATCTAGGAATCCATAAATATCCATATTATCAGTGTGATGAACTGATAGTCATTGCAGGTTAAAAAACCGGAGACGGCTAGCTTGTCTCCGGTTTTTTAATGTCTGCCAATATTCCGGATCGGGATCTGAGCTCAGGAGACAAGCGATTTCAGAATCAGCTCATCCGGAATTTTGTGCTTAATTTTTTCGTGCAGCTGGGGCAGCTTCGACCAATGCAGACCGCCTTTCAGGTGATGGGCGGTGTGGTAGCCAAGGTTTCCCGTCAATAGGTTGAACAGAGGATTGAGGTTGTTATAAGAGGCTTTGTAGTCATCGTCGGCCTTAAGACCTGCGTGATGATCGTAGGTCGCCCAGGCTGTCAAAAACAAGCCCATCAACATCGGCAGGATAAAAACGAGAAGTCCAGGTATAGGTCGATAGACGACCAGCAGTGCGACCAGCGTAAAAGTCAGGGCAGAATAGAAAAAGAATTGCTTCTGTTCTTTGGGATAATCTTTAGCCACTTTATAACCACGATAGTAGGCAGTCGCGGCGACGATGAGGCTGTATTCCAACTCACCCATTTGAGTTCCGTCCTTTCTGAGCCAACGACTCTCGTCCCTGGTCTGATCCAGGTAGTGTCGGTGATGCCCATACACATGGTGCAGAACCCAGAGATTTGTGCTTACACCGGTATGTAGCGCATAAAAGAATTCAAGCAAGCGATTGGGCAGCGTTAAGCGGAACGTGGATGTGTGTTGATGGTGATGATTCCAGGCACAGATTTGAGACTTGGGAATAATCATCGCGTAGAAATAAAGACCCAGAACATAGGGATTATCCACCAAAAAATAGAGGCAGAAATCTAATGTGTTCAGGGCCAGGATGAGGGTGACCGGTATCCGGTCCGCGGCATGTTTAAACACTTGTAGCTATCTTCACTACTATTTTAAAATTTAGACGCAGACTACCACACTCATATGACTCAGGTCTGCTACTAATGTCTCAGCCTGGCTAAATTGGCCTTAGCATCTCGCCCACTCAGCAATGACATTCCTATTGTTCCTGTTCAGGGGTATGAACGCCGCGTATGACCAGGCTCCACGACGAATTTACCCGGCCAGCTCATTCGTACCTGAGGGCGTCGATGGGGTCGAGATTGGCGGCCTTGGCGGCTGGCAGAATGCCAAACAGCACGCCGACAAAACCGGAGAAGCCCAAAGCCAACGCGATTGACCACAGTGGAATACTGGCCTGGGGGAACGAGGGAATAGCATTAGAGATCAGGGTACCGAGGCCATAACCCAGGGCTAATCCAATCAGTCCCCCGAGCAGGGATAGTAATAATGCCTCGATCAGGAATTGCAT
>PCCP01000015.1 GCA_002731775.1 Gammaproteobacteria bacterium | reverse complement strand
GAGCTGGCGTATTTGTTCTTCCATCTCACCAAATTCGCTATCGTCACGTAAGTTCACTAGATAGGCGTCGACCTCAGACTGTGTGAGTGGCGACATCCACCAGCCGTCATACCAGGCCAGAAAAACAATATAGGTCACGCTCAGTACGAGGAGAAGAATTCGTTCCTTTGTCATAGAAGGTTCTCATTGGATGCTACCCGGATTCTCACACAGGATCTCACGGATGTCTTTATAAAGGCATAAAGCCTGCACTTAGGTTATTATCATTTCTGTGTCCCTTCAGGTACTAATCTTTACCGAGGGTACCTGAAAAAGAATGAAGGAGAATTCCATGATCAGCCTGAAATCACTTTATGGTTTACTGAGCGCAATAGCTCTGCTGTTGGTTTTCGCGAGCCCTGTATTTGCCGCCGACACAGGCACAGTGCAGGGTCTGCACGAGGTGCTCGACCCCAATTCCCGAACCGATGATCTGGGCATCACCGTTCCTATACCCATCAGCCATCCAGGCCGACGTTATCCGGCAACAGACGATTTTCCAACCGGCCCCGATCTAGGCGAAGCACTGCCTGAGTTTTCTCTGCAGAATCAGCACGGGGAGATGGTGGATTTTTCTGCCCACCGGGCTGATTCGAGAGCGGTGGTGGTATTTTTCCGTTCAGTGGTGTGGTGACCCTACTGTCGTACGCAGCTGGTCGAGCTGCAAGGACAATTGCAAACACTAAGCGCTGCCGGCATCAAGGTGTATGGCGTAAGTTATGATGCCGTTAGTGAGCTGAAGGCATTCTCAGACAGGTACTCTATTGGCTACGACCTGCTTTCGGATTCAGACTCTGCTGTGATCACTGAAGTGGGTATTCTCAACACATTAATCGAAGAAGATTCACAGGTAATGTCACCCGCCGGTAAGAGCTTTTATGGCTTACCCTTTCCGGGAGTTTTTGTTCTGGACGAGGAGGGTCTGGTTGCCGAGAAGTTCTTTAATCGAAGTTATGCCACCAGAGATTCAGCCGGCAGCATACTAAATTCTGCCCTGGGTGAAGTGTTAAAACCCGAAAGCACTCCAGAAGTGGATTTCGCCAACGAACAGATTCAGTTTTCGGCCTTTCTGGCTGACCCGGAATTGAAACTGGAATATAACAGCATGCTCTATGTGCGCTTTACTGTTGCGGAAGGTCTTCACATTTATGCCGACCCACTGCCCGATGGTTTTATCGCCACGACAGTAAGTGTGAATCCCGTGGAGGGATTGACCATTGGAGAGCCTCGCTATCCCCCAACAGAAATGATGGCCTTCGAGGCCCTGGATGTTGAATTGCCGGTCTATGGCGGCGCTGTGGATGTCGCCATACCCATCACCGCCAATGCCGATGTGCTGAACTGGACCCTTACAGACAAGCCAGATTCCCTCGAATTGGGCATCGATGTGAGGTATCAGGTGTGCAGCGACGTTTTTTGTTATCTGCCCAAGCTGGAGCATCTCACCATGACAGTGCCATTAGGACCACTGGTGCGTTAGAGAAGCTGTGCTGTGGTTACACACCAGTGTGGACTTCAGGGGACACTAATATTCTAGAGAACAAATAGGGTTAGAGTAAAAAATACAGGACTGCATTTTAATCTGACCCTGTTTAGTCCAAGCGCTGGTACTCGAGCTGCTGAAATTCCAGGGTAAACGAAATCGGAACTGACGCCGGCAGATAACAGATCGCATCGTCGCAGGCCTGATAGTCCAGGCTACCGGACAGTGTTATGGCAGCGGTAGCCTTGAGTTCTGCTTCGATCTCTGCCGATGCAACTATGACAGCTTCCTGCAACAGCGTAAACGGTCCCTGATAGGCAGGAACGAATTCGTCCAGCGGCTCGAAGTGATAGATTTCGGATTCTGGATATTGAACAGGTTCATAGCGAACAAAGTCCGAAGAGGCCATGTTAAATCCTATAACACGATAACCTAATTCTTCCGCGCCCGGCGCGTATACATGCATGCCCGGATTGGGCTCAACTTCCAGCACCAGTGAGAAGCGCATACCGTTTGTGACGATAGTATTACTCGGATAGGCCGTAAATTTGAGTTGTGCCGTGGTGCCCTGAATCGCTTCAATCGGGGAGAGTCCGATACCGCTCTTCAACATGACCGTCGCAGTAGAGGATCGTTCCCGGTAGAACTCTTCGAAGTAGCGCGAAGTGACTCGACCCCTTGCATCCAGTACGAACGTTCCGGGGAACGGTGTGCCGTTGATCGTACGCCGCAATTCCGGTGAATCGAACACCGATGCCGCTACATAGCGAGGCACATCGGCAATAACGTCCGGATCATTTGCGTCTGGCCCAATTGCCTCAGCTGCCACCGTGTTTAGAATGCCGTAGTCCCGGATAACGGCGGAGTCATCGTCCGATAGGAGAGGATATGTGATACCGCGGAGCTCGGCAAATGCCACTAAAATTTCTTCGGAATCGTAGCTGATGGCCGCGATACCAATACCGGCGGCTGTCAGTTCTTCGAGGCGGTCCTGCAACTCCACGAGTTGCGCTTTACAGTAGGGTCACCAGTTGGCGGAACGGTGAAATAGCAACATCGCACCATTGGGCCCCATGATGGATTCCAGGGTCCGGATCTGGCCATTCTGATCCGGCAGTCGAAAATCCGGTACTCGCTCTCCGACCTGAGGCCCCAGTGATTGTACGTCGACCGGCGCTCTGGTCTGGGCTGTTGTCGACCCAGGCAAGGTGATAACAAGCATGAGGGAAAATGTAGCGAGCTTAATCCTGCCGGGCTGATTAGCCATTGTTCTCACTCCAGTTAGATGGCTCAGAGCATGCTTCGAATTGGGTGTAGTGTAAATCAGATATTGGCGTGCATCTGCGATGTCCACCACTTTGTCTTCGAAGCTGGCGTTGATATATAACTGTGCCTCGGCTCCACCTTGAGAGGCGATATAAATTGGTTTTTCCCCGTTGGGGATTAGGTAGCGTAATTGGGCTTGTAGTGAAGGCTTATTCATCAAGGCTCAGAATGTTAATTTGATGTAGCCACTCTAAGCTACGGGTGACGGACAGCTAACATATTAATACCTCCTCAATATTCTTTCAGGCAACATCACCGTCAAAAAAGTTGAATAACTCTGTATCCGACAGCGGATAGCGAATGTCGTTGGCTTCGTCTTCCAGGGCGAGATACTTACGTAGTGCCTTGTGCACATGACGGGGATAAATAATTGTTCCATTACTGTCATCACGTTCGAGCGTGTCTGGATTAATGGCATAGGCATTCTGTCCCTCATCGGTGAGCCCGATGACTGAATTAGTCCAGCTGGCATTTTTTCGCATTACCAATGTGCTGCCAATCGACCAATGATCCTTACCACCGATTGAATTGTAGAATGGAGTACGACCGAAATCGGAACTGACGACTACGACTAATCGGTCCGCCAATCCCAGAGTTTCGGCATAGTCCCACAGATAGTCAATTCCATCAGTCAAGCTACTCAGTGCCTCAGCCTGTAACCAGTCGTGATCGTCATGAGAATCGAAACCCCCATTTTTCAGATCACAGCAGACAGCGACATTACTCTTAAATGCAAGCAGACTCATTTGTATCTGGCTGCGGATGGTATTCGGCCAATTGTAGGGCTCAATTTGATCTGCGGCCGGCAGAATGTCGACGAAACGCTGCAGTGCGTCCCGATTCGCCCGGGCTTCGTAATGCAGTTCCCGACTGAAGCGTTGCCGCGGTGTTATGCCCGCCTCGTCTTTCATTCGCGCCAGTCGAGCCTGCTGTGCCTGCTGCACCAGGGACCAGGACGATTCTCGCAATAGAGGTCCGTGTTCCCGACGCGCTTGATTGGATATTAGTATGTTACGAACCTCTAATGGGTTATTAAATCTTGTACTTTGAATAAGATTTAAACCGTCCGCATAGCCACCATTGCTGATATATGACATCGGTAGATCGGGGTTCGCGTGTAGGGAAAACATACTATTCAAGGAAGGATAGCCCCGCGACAATCGACCCGTCCAATTGTGCACTATGCCAGCCGTGTGGGCATTGGTTTGCGCATCGATACCGTTGATAACCAACATGCGGTCATAATATTTTTCAAATAAAGTACTGTTGTTGGCAAATAGCGCGTAGGGGATATTCCCCGCCTGCTGAATCTCGGCAGACTGGGACCAGTGGTTAATTTCCAACTCGCCAACTACATTGGTCTTGGGGTCACAGAAACTGGAGGTATCCCAACCGCCATCGGCTTCCACTAATACCAACAGGGGACCAGTGTAGTCTTCCGCATCGGCGGCGTTGCTGATTTGGAAGTTAGTGCCCAAACCAGCTCCAGCAAGACCCATATATTTGAGTAATTCTCTACGCTTCATTGTTTAACTCTTTGTCTGTGTTCTGCGTCATCAACGGCTACTCGTATAAAAATCGATGGTCAGTCATGAAGTAGACCATCAGTGCCTGCCAGGCAGACTTGAGATTATGAGGGTCGTAGTTAACAACGCCCGNATCTAGACCGANANANNNAGGNTGGCAATCGATATNGGNGCNTATGAAANNCGGTCCATCGTCTTGGTNCAGCTCGAGCACATCCAAAAACAACTGATAACTCGCCTGCAATTCTTCATCATCCACNGTTAGCGCTTCCGCCAATAGCATGTCGTGCAATTCGATCAATTTGTTCTGCACCTTTAAACTTCCGGCTGCAGATGGATCGGCCGAATCGGGCGTATCATCATCGATACTAAAGTTGTTAAACAGAGAACGCTCTCCGTCGGGCAATTCAAATTCCTTCGCCACGATATAACAAGAACTTTCCAGTGCGTGGAAGGCAACCACTGAGCTCATCAACGATGTCATCTCACGTTTTCGTCTGGTTATGGCTGAGGAGTCAATACCGCCATAATAGATTTTATAGAGAGTGCCAAGATTAGTTTGGCGGTGACCTTGGTTCCAAAAATTTTCTCCCCAGGTATAACCTGTTAGGGATGTAGATTTCCGCTCCAGCTGTTTTGGGGTCAGTAGTCTTTCCGTACCGACAGCTTGGAGCATGGCCGTTCTATCGGTGTCGACGGCATCGAAGCGATCCAGGCGAAACCAATTCGTCATGATCATTTCGACCAATAAGTCTCGCAGTTTATAGGTTCCGTGGGCCGAGCTTCCCTGGCGAAAGCCCTCTGCAAGAGAGCTGATTTTCAGCTGTTGTTGTTCGAATGCAGTGAGCTGCACCTCATAGTCTATGTCGCTGCTATTCTGCGGTGCTAGCAGGGCCTCAATACCCATCAAGGCCGGCCACCAGAATTGCACCGTAGCGGTCGCGAATCTCGGATCGTTGACAATCTCATTGGCCAGCCATTGCAGGCTGGTGTCACCATCGGGCACTACTTTGCCATTGAAGCCGGGTAGGCGCATGTCCCGATACCACAGGTCTCCGCGTTGATAAGGCCCACGGTCATCGAGGCCGTACATCGTGGGATACTTATAGGCGTCTGACAGGCTATCCAGGCCACCGTATTGAGAACGATACTTACCGTCGTCACCATAATTTTGAAAGGCGCCGGCGACTGGATCCATCACCTCGTGACAAACTGTACAGTTGGAATTATTCAGGGTTGGATTGTTAGTGTCAGTCAATGCCTCTGGATCCGTGGGACGGGAGGCTGATTTTTCAATGTCCACACCGAGGAAGTGGTAGTATGTCCAGCGCGCCCGGGCGCGATTGCGGTTGGTCTCAGTAGAAGGATAGCGGCTGAGATAGGCCTCGGTATTCAATACACCGGCATGGGGATAATCGACGTAGCCACTGTGGCTGGTGACGTACGGGGGCGCAAGCCCCGCAGTGGTCTCAGGGTAAATCATAGTGAATTCGGAATCCATCAACACATAGTCGTTGACAGTTCCCGGTTGAAATTCGGTGGCGTCCTCCGGGTCGTTAAATACGGCGCCGGCACGAAAGGCCACGTTGGCAGCGGGATTCACCATGGTGTATTCGGCCGTTAGAATTTCTGTATAAGCCCGGTCATTTTCAACCACGTAGGCGATCAACTCCAGCGGTTGTCGAGCGAAGCCATAGTTCATTCTGCTTCGCAATTGATGGGTGGCACTCTGGCCTTCGCTGTTGTACATCGCACTGAGTGTAGCCATTAAATCGACGTAATAATCCACGTTGGGATCGATAACACCAGGATCGATGAGCCATTTATCGGTTAACAGGCGGTCGTTCGAACCCTCGATTAAAAACTGGTGGAAGCCATCTCCCTGCATCAATTTGCGTATCGCTCCCCGCAATCCTGCATCGCCAGTTTCTGCCAGTGAATATTCTGTCTCGGTAGGAATTCTTCCCGTTAATATTATGGCGGCCCTGTGTAAGGTTTTTCGGGCTGTCGCAACTTGGATATCGGCCCAAAAATCAACGCTGGTCTGTTCATTACCATCATCACTGGCACCACTTAACAAGCCCAGGTATTCTTCGAAAACGGCGAAGCTGGGGTTATTTGACGCTAACTGCACACCGCCTTGGTGACCATCGCCACCCCTGACCTTGGACAGAATATAGTCCGGTCCTTCGGCTCGTTGTTCGAGAAACGTGGCAAACACCTGGTTATTTATCTGTAGATGGTCAGCGTTACTGGCATTGACGAAGAGCAGGCCGGTGCTGGTAGCAAGGCCCCCTTGAAAATGGCATACAATGCACTTGGTTTGAACGATGGAGCTGGATACTTGCTCGCTGAAAAAGGTCTGTGCGATTGTACTTTCATCATTGATGCCGGCACCACTAAGCTGGAAAATTATCGGTGCCTGGTCCACCAGTGTAAGCTCAGCCCAGTAGCTTACGTCGCCGACAGGAACCGCGGGAATAGACAGTATGCCTCCGGCAAACGAACTCGCTCCGACCGTACTTACATCAAAGACTTCAGCCGCGGCGCTTAGGGAGAATTTAATAGGCTCAGTATTGGGGACGATTGTCAGATCGACACTGTAAGTTATATTCCCAACCACCACTACAGGAATAGAGAGGACATTGCCGTTTAAACTGGCTTGCTCTGCTTCAGTCGTGAACGAGGAAAGAGCGATAACCGAAACAAGCAAAAGGAATAACCGGTTTGAAATGGCAGGACGCCTATCGTGTTTTATATGTAACACTTTACAATCGCGCTCCAAATGCACCAGTGAGTATAGGAAACATTGGGACTATCTCAATTAAAGTCTACTCCTTAATTGTCAGGAAATCGAATCCCTGCTATAGATAACTATGCTACCGGATTTCGCAAATACAATATGAAATTACTGTCTGTGCGAGCAACTAGCACCTTTATAGTAATTGCCAGCCGCCTCAACCGCGATAACTGATTACCGTACCTCGATTACTTAGAGCAAAGTGGCCAAGAAA
>PCCP01000061.1 GCA_002731775.1 Gammaproteobacteria bacterium | reverse complement strand
TCTTTAAAGGGGTATTTTTGGGGCTAGTAATATAGGGGGAGGGTAGCTGGCCTTCTGCCTACCCCAAGTTTTTGCTACATTTTATGCTACACTTTAGGAGTTTTACGCGGCTCTGTCACCGCTGTAGGCCAGAGAATACGGCGCTTAGAAGGTGGAGGAAGATCCTGCCTCTTCCGCCATATTTCCCCAACCAACTCGAGTGTTAGCTTAAGCAAATAATGAAAAATAATATCGGTCTCTTGCTTACCAAGAGAGCTACCATCAACCCGGACCGGGAAGCCTACATAGACAGCCAGTCAGGTCTGCGGCTCAATTTTGCAGAACTGAATAGCCGCAGCAACCGCATTGCGAATGCATTGCTGGGCCTGGGTGTGAGTCCGGGCGATCGGGTGGCGATCGCATTAATGAATAGTGCCGAATTTGTCGAAGCCTATTTCGCGATCGCCAAGATCGGCGGCATCGTTGTTCCCCTCAACTGGCGTCTGGTGCCGGATGAGCTTGAATATATTCTCAAGGACAGCGGTTCGACGACGCTTGTCTTCGGCGCAGAATTCATTGACATGATGAGTGATCTGCATGGTCGTGGCGACAAGACTGAGGTGTGTAACTGGATCCAGGTTGCGAACACCAATGCAGCCGGGGATGTGTCTGATGATTTTTGCAAAAACGTAGTGAGAGACTATGTATCAATTCGAGATGCCGCCGTCGACGACGAACCGGTCGTGGGCGCCTGCGATGATGAATTGCTCTACATCATGTACACGTCCGGCACTACCGGTTTACCCAAGGGTGTGGTGCATTCTCACAACACATCACTGTGGGCATTGTTCACCTTTGCCGCCTCATGTGACCTGCGCGATGCCGACCGCTATCTGGTAGCGCTGCCCCTATTTCATGTTGGTTCGCTGGTTCCCCTGACCTTGAATGTGTATCGCGGCGTCACCAGTGTAGTCATGAGAGAATTCGATCCGGTGCGAGCCTGGGAGTTAATCCAGGAAGAGAAGATCGGAAATTCCTTGCTGGTGCCGGCGATGCTGAATTTCATGATCCAGCTGCCGGATATCGCTCAATACGATTATTCGTCGGTGCGCTGGATTCAAAGCGGGGCGTCGCCACTGCCAGTCAATCTCATTCAAAAGTATGCAGACATCGGTGTAGACATCCATCAGATCTACGGCCTGACCGAAAGTTGCGGCCCCGCCTGTGTCATCAGCGCGGAAAATGCATTGACTAAAATTGGTTCAACCGGACGCGCATTTTTTCACACCGAAGCAAGGGTAGTCGATGGAGCGGGTGATGACTGCGCGCCGGGAGTTCAGGGAGAGGTCTGGATAAGCGGGCGCCACGTCATGCTGGAATATTGGAATCGCCCCGAGGCGACGGCGGAAACTATAACGCCTGAAGGCTGGCTCCGTACCGGCGATGTGGCTTCAGTCGATGCAGAGGGTTTTATTTATATTCAGGATCGCATCAAGGACATGATTATCTCGGGTGGTGAAAACGTGTACCCGGCGGAGATTGAAAATGTGATCCTGTCTCACCCCGATGTCGCTGAGGTAGCGGTTATTGGTCAGCCCAGCGAGAAATGGGGGGAATCACCGCTCGCGGTTGTCGTGCGTAAACACGATAGTGTCACTGCTGAAGACATCCTCGGTCATTGTGATGGCAAACTGGGTAGTTTCAAGTTACCGAAGGCGGTGGTTTTTATCGACCTGATTCCACGCAATGCCAATGGCAAGGTGTTAAAGCGGGAGTTGCGCATACAGTTTCCGGGCCCTGCTGCCGATTAGTCTCGTTGTGGTCTGGGTCAGAGCTACCCTAACCGAAGATCCCTCGAAACAAAAAGAAAAACAGGATCGAGAGCGCCGCGCCCGCCGGCAGGGTGACGACCCAGGACAGGAATATTTTCCCCACCACGGTCAAATTGATTGCGCCAATTCCCCGCGCCAGGCCGACCCCCAATACCGCGCCGACCAGCGTGTGCGTGGTGGAGACAGGGATGCCTGTTCCCGATGCCACAACCACGGTGGTTGCGGCCGCAAGTTCCGCCGCGAAACCGCGGCTGGGTGTGAGTTCGGTAATGTTTCTGCCGATGGTCGCCATGACCTTATAGCCCCAGGTGGCGAGTCCGACGACGATGCCGATGCCACCCAGCAGCAAAATCCACACGGGCAATGCGGATTCACTGGCGAAAACGCCACCGCTGCTAACGATGCCGGCGACTGCGGCCAGGGGACCGATCGCGTTAGCAACATCATTGGAGCCATGGGCGAAGGCCATGGAGCAGGCGGTGAATATCATCAGTACGCCGAATACTCTTTCGACACTAGCGAAGTGAAAAGTCACGTTTTGAGCAGGGACCAGCTTTATTGTTCTGAGCATTAAAATGCCGCCAACCATCACCACAAGGCCAATACCGACGGCATAGATTGCACTCTGGGAAAAAGTAATATCCATGCCCACGTGACGTAGCCCCTTAACCAGTGTCACCATGCCGATGATGAAACCGACGAGAAAAATATACAGGGGCACATATTTCTTGGCATTCATGAAGGGGTCTTCGGTATCCAGTATCAACTTCTGTACGCTGCGAAAGATGTAAAAAGCGAGAATACCGGAGCACATCGGCGACACAATCCAACTGGCGACGATCGACCACACCTTGCTCCATACCACGGCGTCGGTGGAAATTCCAACCACGGCGAAGCCGACGATCGCGCCGATGATCGAGTGTGTGGTTGACACCGGCCAGCCATTTTTGGAGGCGATGAGCAGCCAGATGCCTGCAGCAAGAAGAGAGGACAGCATGCCGTATACAAGCAACTCGGGAGAGTCGGAGAAGCCGGCTTTTTCTATATCGATGATGCCGCTTCTGATGGTGGAAGTGACGTCGCCACCGGCGAGGTAGGCACCGGCAAATTCAAACACCATCGCAATTAGTATGGCCTGCTTGATGGTGACTGCCTTCGCGCCTACCGATGTTCCCATGGCGTTGGCAACATCGTTGGCGCCGACACCCCAGGCCATGAAAAAGCCAAACAGGCAGGCCATCATTAAAAATATCATGCCATATTGTGAGATGATTTCTGACATTGAGAACTCTACCTGGTGTTGGTTGTTATAGTTTTTAGCGCGCCATGAGAATCAGCAGACGACTACCTATTTTTTCCGAGATGTCGGCGATTTTTCCGATCCATGAGATCACCGTGTATAAAAATACAACGTCCACCGGAGGTAAGGAGTCTTCCAGTTCGTAAAGTTCAGCTCGTAATGTGATTTGGCTGAGGTCGCTTTTATGTTCGATCGCATCGAGATCGACAATCAGTTTTTCAACCAGGTCGACTTCCTTGCCACGAAATCCGGTTTCCAGTAATTCGTCCAGTTCGTTAATTCCCTCTAGTGCTTGTTCCGAGGTTTTCAGGCTAAGCTGGTAGTGCTGCTTCACCAGTTCTTGCAGGCTGTCAGGTATCTGCATGCGTCGACCGAGCATCAGTCCGGCAACATCTTTTGCAGTGTTGGCGAGACGATCCTGAATGCTTAGCAGCTCCAGCAAATCGGTGCGTGGTACTGGAAGTAGTAAACTCTTAGGTAGGTGGCTGCGGACATTGCTTTTCAGGTCGTCCGCTTCGTTTTCCGCGGCGCGAATCGCCTGTTGAAGCATCTCCGCTTTTTGCCAGTCCTTAGCGAAGCTCGCTTCCAGAAAATCTCCCAGGATCACCACACATAATTGCGCCTTGGCCATATGTTCCTGGATAGGTCGAATGGGCGAGCGGCCAAAGAGCGCGCTTATGGGAATGGGCATGACTGTGTTCCTCGTGGTTGCGGGGCGTATTAGAACACTGTCTCGATGGTAGAACCAGAGAATTGCAGGAAAATAAGCGCCAAAATTCGGTGCAGAAATCCAAGCATGATGAAACCGCTGCAGAATAACTCGCAGCGACCCAACAAGCCACCCTGGCTTGCAACTACCGTCCCGATTCCGGTGCAACCCTGGCCGGGGAAGCGACATCAATCAGGGCTTTTTCTTGGCGCCACATCTTGCTATGGTTGCGTGCTCACAGCAGCTCAGAAAGGTATGGCATACATGGTTAACATTTTATTTATTGAACATGATGGTACCGAGCATCCAGTCGCGGTCGACATCGGAAGCTCAGTTATGCAGGCGGCTGTCAGCAATGGCGTCCCGGGTATCGACGCCGACTGTGGCGGGTCTTGTTCTTGTGCCACCTGTCATGTCTACGTCGATGCGCAGTGGCTGGATAAGCTAGATGCTATGAATCCGGCGGAAGAGGCTATGCTGAGTCTGAGCACGGACCGCCAAGCTAATTCACGCCTGTCTTGCCAGCTGCCGGTCACCGAGAAACTGGACGGCCTGGTTGTCACTACGCCTGAATTTCAATTTTGAACCACAGCTTGATGCGCACTAATCTTCCAGCGAGGATTGAATACTATGAGTGAAGTCACGACGGGCCCTCAATTCGGGCAGAGCAAGTGGAGCATGGTCGGCAAGGATCCTTATTCGATGCCGCTGGATGAAATAGATTTGTCTCACCCTGGTATCTGGCAAGCCAACGAATTCCTGCCGTTCATGGAGCGATTGCGCCAGGAAGACCCTGTGCATTACTGCAAGAATTCCGCGGTAGGGCCATATTGGTCGGTGATGAAATATAACGACATCATGGAAGTCGACACTTCGCCGGAGATTTATTCTTCGGAGCCAACCATAAACATCGTCGATAGTTTCGAAGAATTCACTTTCCCGTCATTTATCTCGATGGACCCACCCAAGCACGATGAACAACGGCGGGTGGTGCAGGGAGTGGTGGCACCGGCAAATTTGAAAAATCTCGAGGGCTTAATACGGCAACGGGTTTGCACCATTCTCGACGGCTTACCTTTGTTGGAGGAGATCGATTGGGTAGAGCGTGTTTCAATTGAGCTCACTACACAGATGCTGGCAACACTGTTCGATTTTCCCTTCGAAGACAGACACATGCTGACGCACTGGTCCGACGTGGCCACGGCAATTCCGGGCAGGGGCAGTGTCATCCAGAACCAGGCGGAGCGGGGAGAGGCGATGCAGGAGTGCCTCGCGTATTTTACGCGCCTGTGGAATGAGCGCGTCAATCTCGAAGGCGGAAATGATCTGGTATCCATGCTCGCTCACGCCGAGGCCACCAGGAATATGCCGCCAATGGAGTACCTGGGCAACATCATTCTCCTTATCGTAGGTGGCAACGACACCACACGAAATTCGATGTCCGGCGGTGTCGTCGCATTAAATGAAAATCCCGGGGAGTATGACAAACTAAGAGCCGATCCCAGCGTGATTCCCAATATGATTTGCGAGATTATTCGTTGGCAGACACCACTGGCGTACATGCGGCGTACTGCCAGGGTAGATACGGTGCTGCGAGACAAGCAGATCAAGGCCGGCGACAAGGTCGTCATGTGGTATGCATCGGGCAATCGTGACGAAGAGGTGATCGAACGTGCCAATGACTTCTGGATCGACCGACTCCACGCCCGGCAGCATTTGTCCTTTGGTTTCGGCTTGCATCGCTGCATGGGTAATCGTCTGGCAGAAATGCAACTGAGAATTCTGTGGGAAGAGATCATGCAACGCTTCCAGCAAGTGGAAGTGGTGGGGGAACCCGAACGCATCTATTCCAGTTTCGTCAAAGGCTACTCAAAATTGCCGGTGGTACTATATCCCCTCTGAAGGCCATAGACATTGCCATTAAGAGGCTTCCTGGTTAGTCATCGCGCAGCGCCAGGGCTGGGTTGGTGAGTGTGGTTTCATCGATTGCAGACTAACTGTCACGAAGGTAATGGGAACGGCCTTGTCCGCTGTCGATCACAGTTAATCCGAGACCTCAGAACTGGCATTGGCCTCAACCAGGTAGAACAGGCAGTCTTTGCGCGCAATTTCCGGATTGGTAGTCACCATGAAAAGTTTTATTCTTCTGGTGGGGTATAGCTCGCCGTCGACTGTGCGAAAGTAGTCCAGCAATTTTTCCTCGCCATTAGGATCATTCGCCTGTAGACAATTACTGAGTTCGCCAGAGATGAAACCCAGCTGTGTCTGGGCGGATACGAAGCCAAAATTGAAGTGTTCGATCCCTGGTAGCAGCGTCACCCCATCGTCCAGGAGACAATGATCTCCATAAGCTATATCGCTGCCCTCGACGAGTTCAAGACGTATGGGGTTGTGGAAAAATTCCAGGGACATATCGGTGTGACCCAGTGTCAATACGTTTTCGTAGCTGGTGTACTTGTTGAGCCCCGCGGTGGCCAATAAATTGGATTCGGGGTCCTGGGCGCCGCCACATTCGATAGTTACGGTTGGCATCATCGACTCACTTATTTCCATCAGAGAGCCAAGCAATAAATCGGTGACTATCATACGGTGGGTAAATAATGAAACCAGCGCTTCGTGACGCTCATTCATAAATGTGGTGACTCCAAACGGCGGGCTCGAGCCGGAGGTGTTATGAATATCGATTACACACTCCGGTGCCTGGGCGACCAGGATACGCAGAAGTTCCTGCGCCAATTTATCCTGCTCCGACTCGCCATAGGGGGGACTGAAACAGCGATTGAGGTCTTTGTGGTGCGGCAACATGCGGTAGATAAATCCCGGTGCCTGCTTCGCTGCGTCGACGCTGGGAATGAAATAGTGAATATCTACCGCCGGTTCTATACGGCGTTTTAGCATTTCGTGGATGGCGTGCAAACCAGAGGGTTCGTTGCCATGTAATAAGGTCACTACTGCGCGACAGCGACTGGGGTCCTTGCCCGAGATGTGAATGTGAGTAGGACCGGGCAGCTTTTTCAAAAATTCGAGGGTCGTCTCCCCAATGCTCTGGCGATCAGGGTTTTTCCAATGATGAAATCCATTGAAATCGCTTGCGCTTGCATGCTCCATTTATTTATTGCCCCGATCTATAACCACTGCGCGACCGGGATATTGGCGGCACTGTTACGTTGATACTGCTGCAGCATGGATACCAGGGCTTCTCGCTTGGGCATGTCCTGGCGTAATTCGGCGAGCTTTTGTAGTTGCCACTGCGCACCGTTCTGACGGGTCTGCAATCGCTCTTCTATTACCTGGATCAGTGGCATAAAGTCTGCTTCGATAAAGCCCATGCCAAGCAGTTGCTCCGGTATTTTCGGAATCAGCGACTCCAGTATCTGCGGCACCGCGGAATACTCCGGTTGGCTCTGATTCAGAGAAGGCCAGAATAACTCAGCGTCCATGCCCTTTTGCGCAGCCCTATAAAAATTGGCGGTGCAATAGGTAAAAGGAATGGCAGGCAATAATTCCCTGATAGTGGGCTGCAACAGTTTTGCCAGGCCGATGGCCAGGGCTGCGTTTGCCAGCATGTCGACGATACTGGGTCCGGCCGGGAAGGCGCGCAATTCGATGCGCAAATGGCCACCATCGACCGGGTCGAATACCGGGCGATTCCAAAGCCAGATCGATCCCTGATGCAGCCTCAGTTCATGAAGCTGTGGTGTGCCGCCATTTCTTAGCACGGCGAGGGCATCTTCATCGCTGCAATTTGGCAAGATGGGTCGATACAGGAGTACCGCCTCCGCAAACAACTCGAAGGCACCTTCTCTGACCCAGTTATTACCAAAATTAACCCGGGCGGGAATAGGGTGCAGGGTATCGTTGGGCCGACAGTCGATCGACTGTTTGAACAGGGGGATACGGGTTTCCTGCCAGAGTCTGTGACCGAACAGGGTTGGCGAGTTTGCGGCCATGGCGACCACCAACGGTGTCACCAGTTGTAGCGCATTATAAAAATCTGCAAATTCATCGGTGGGGACTCTCAGGTGAATCTGAAATGAGGTGTTGGCCCCCTCCAGGGTGACATCCTCCATGGCCAGTTGTAGGGTTTCTTCGCCTTCAATGGCGATGGTAAATGGGCCGCCGCGCAAGTCCGTTAGTTCCCTGGTGATCGCTTCGAAGCGTCGCAGTTTGGTCATGGCATGATAGCCAGTGTCAGATTGTTCCAGCGTTGGCAGGATGCCGATGGGTACTATGGATCCATCCCAGGCGGCGGCACAGGCATTGATTTTCTTGATCGCAGCGAGGGCCTCGTTCTGAGTTGCACCAAAGCATTTGTCTTTAAGCAGATAAGGACTGAAGTTGTATTCAAGGTTGTAGCGATTCAACTCCAGGGTAAGTTGTGGGTCATCCAACTTTTCGATGATTTCCTGGTTGATATGCAGAGGCCGGCCTTCGCTATCGACAATGTACAGTTCCAACTCGGCACCGAAAGACAAGTCACCCGCGCCAAATCCGGGCCTTGCCAGCATCGATTCCAGCGCCTGCAGGTTGGTTCGGAGCAATTCACTGAAATTGCTGAAATCTTCAGCAGTGAATTCCGTGTTTTCTATTTCCAGTCCCATAGCGTACACCTAACCTGGCTGGGCAAACAGAGCCGTGATCCTGACTTTCAGCTAGGGTAGCAGCTTTACTTCTCGGAGAAAAACCAGTTTGATTTGGTGATGGAATGGATCGTGGTAATGGGGGCTATTTACCGAAAATGTTTTCTTTTTCGGTTCTGATGAACCGGCTGTTGCCTTCGCGTCGGGTAAAGCCAACACGGTCGAAGTATTCCAGTATTTCTATGCACAGATTGCGACCGATACCGGACGCATCTCGAAACTGAATTACGGAAAAACCATCGGCCTCGTCGCTGTCGGTGGCGACCTTTTCGGTGAATTCTGCCAGTTGCATGATGGTCTCCGGCAGGTAATGGCGATTATCTGCGACCTGAATCAGACTGCCTGCTTTCGTGCTTTGGCGCAGGATTCGTTGCAGGGGTTGCAGCGTTATTCCGGTCAGATCCAGCAATTCCCGGGTCCGGGGTGGAACGGTTCCTGCCTTGAGGAGTATGGGTCTGACCTTGTCCAGGAAGTTTTTCTCTTCTTCACTGAGGGCGGTCTGATGTCCGGGGAGATGCAAGAGGGTACCGGTGCGCTTGATGGCATCCTGCCGCAGCAGTTCCTGCAACAGGCCATGAAACAGGCTATGAGAGCCTTCAAATTCCATGGCCTTGCTCAGTGCCGGCTCGCTGATGCCTTGCTGGTTTACATGCTGGTGATGGTAGCGCTGAAGATGTTGCAGAATTTGATCGGCATGCTGCCGGTAATACCGGTCATGGAGCAGTATGGGGAAACGACGGCCCTCTACGGTCAGGGACAGGTACGACACTTTTCCTTCCTGTAGATTCCCACACAGGGATGCAACTCCCGACGCAGAGAGGTTGCGGCACAGGGCAAACTGATCCAGGTCCACGCCGGCGGCCTGAATATCCAACAGGGCAGCGAGTGCAGGCAAGGAATCCTGATGCAGTGCCGTCAGCATAGCAAGGCGCTGGGGACTGGTTCGCTGTCGTCGCGGGACGAATATGTCGATTACCTGGCCACCACCAATGGTCTGCTGGGAGGCAGGATCGCGAACTACAAAGCGGTCACCATGGTGAGCAACAATGGATGCATGGGATTTGATCTGGAAAAAACCGTTTCCCAGTTGCCGTAGTGTGACGATGCGATGGCTGGCGCCAATATACAGATGATACTGCGCGTTGTTGCGTAGCGAGAATTCTTTATCGATAAATCGGACTACCGTGTCCAGCCTGATTGCCGGGGTATAGAGTTGCGGATCGACTAACCAGTCACCCCGTTTTACCTCCGAGGAGTCTCGATTGATATTCGCTGCTACTCGTTGCCGGGAATGCACAGAAGTTAACTCTGTGGCGTCTTGCCTGAGCCCTCGCAGTTTAGTGAGTTTTTCGCTGCCGGTATGGAACAGGGTATCGCCTACCTTTACCGCGCCGGCTCTGACACTGCCAGTGACCACTGTGCCAATGCCTTTTACGGAAAAACTTCGATCGATCAAATAACGAAAGTGTTGCGATTTGATCAGGTTCTCATCCACGGTCGGTCTGTCAAACCAGGATTGCAAGTGTTGCAGTAGCTCGGGAATGCCGACCCCGGTTTTACTGGAAAGTGGGAATATGGCAGCGTCGCGTAGTGGTGTTGGCTGCAGTATCTCCCTGATTTGCTCGCTTAGCTCTGCCACCCGTTCAGGGCTGACACGATCTGCCTTGGTGATTGCCACCAGTCTGTGGGGGATTTCCAGCAAATCCAGGATCGCCAGGTGTTCACGGGTCTGGGGCATGACGCCGTCATCTGCCGCCACCACCAGCATTGCGGCATCTACCGCCCCAACCCCGGCCAACATATTGTTGATAAAATCCGTATGACCGGGCACATCGACAAATCCCAGTGTGTTATCGAAGTCCTTGCCACCTGATTCGGACTGGAAATGATAATACGCGTAACCCAGATTAATCGTGAGCCCACGCGTTTTTTCTTCTGCCAGGGTATCGGTATTGGTGCCGGTAATATGGCGCACCAAGGAGGTCTTGCCATGATCGACGTGACCTGCAGTGGCGACGGTGAGTGACCTTTTGATCATTTAGTGATCACTGTGTGAGGCATTATTACAACAGTCCTTATGGTGATGGGAGATACCCTGGCAGGATGCCGATATGGCGAACTACAAGCACATCCTCATAGATTGGACAGCAGAGCAATGGGCATCAGCGCGTAACTAACGGAAGACAGCCCTCAGGAAGCAGATGTCTCCGCAATACTATGGCGATTAAACTTGATAATAAAATAAATCATGATCGCGACGATCAGCGCGGCGATGAAAAAACCGGCATTGAGCAAGCCAGTACTCATATTGACAATGCCATAACCGATCGAGCCTGTGAGCAGGGCGTAGTAGAAAAAGGGCAGCAGGGTTTTGCGAATCACGGCGCCTTCCTTGCCGATCAGGCCGGCAACCGCAGAAGCTGCCACCACATTGTGTACGCAGATAATATTGCCGGATGCGCCACCCACAGCCTGCAGGGCAACTATCCAGGTAGGGTCGACCATGATGCGTTCGCCAACCCCGAATTGAAACAGGGAGAACATCATATTACTGACGGTATTACTGCCGGCAACAAACGCGCCCATGCCACCGATGAAGGTGGAGAAGAATGGCCATGCTGTCCCGGTCAGGTTAGCGACGCCCTCGGCCAGCGCGATGGGCATTTGTTCATAACCGCTGCCGCCGCCGCTGGAATTAATGAACACCTGTACCATTGGCACCGTGAACACCAGGGCGGTCGATGCGGGAATTAGCGTCTTCAGGGAGTTGCCGAAAGCCTGTTTGTATTCGGCACCCTTCAGCCCATGCAAGAGAATTGTAATCAGGGACACGACAATGAAAATTGTGCCTGGAGACCACAGGGGTTGAAATGAGGCGTTGATATCGCTGCCAAATATTTGTGGCCAGGACCAGGTAATGAAGGGATTGGAATCCCGTAATATCGCTTCCAGATTCAGTGCCCTGAATCGAGTTAGCACCAACAGGCCAGCAACGAACAAATAGGGAGACCAGGCTCTTATAAGCCCCATCGCCGGTTTCTCACCGGCGCTGCTTAGCGATTCCTGCGCCATGCTGCCGGTCCACTCCGCATCCCAGTTTGCCCGGTCATCGAAGTCCCATACTTCATCGGGTTTCGGCATCAGGAAGCCCTGCTTCGCCGCGGTCACGACGATGGCTAGGCCAATCAGTCCACCCAACATGGATGGAAATTCCGGCCCCAGGGTATTCGCCACGATTAGATAAGGTATGGTCATAGAGAATGCCGCGAACAATGCGAATTTCCAAACCTTGAAGCCGGCAGCAAAGGATCTCTCCTTGCCGAAGAACCGGGTCATTATCGAGGCCACCAACAGCGGGATAAAGGTCCCGGCCATGGCATGGATCAGGGCGACCTTGGTGGCAATGAAGGCGAGGAATTGATCCCATTCGGCATAGCCGCGGGACAGTGCGTAGGCCACCATCTCGGGGTCGGCGGACAGGCCGGTGTTAATTCCTACTAGAATAGGCGTGCCCATGGCCCCGAATGACACCGGAGTGCTCTGGATAATCATGCCGGCGACGACCGCCGCCATAGCGGGAAAGCCAAGGCCTACCATGAGTGGCACGGCGACGGCGGCAGGGGTACCGAAACCAGCAGAACCCTCGATGAAGGAGCCGAATAGCCAGGCGATGATAATCACCTGGATGCGTCGGTCCGGTGAGATATCGGAAAAACCCTGGCGAATGGTCTGGATGGCACCGCTTTGTAGCAGCGTATTCAGCAGTAATATGGCGCCGAATATTATGTAGATCAGAGTGAGCGCGATGATCAGCCCGTTGACACTAGCCGCCATGATCTTGGTAGTGGGTATCTGCCAAATAAAATAGGCCAAAACTACCGCCACTACATAAGCAATAGGCATGGCCCGACTGGCAGGCCAACGCAACAATACCAGGAAAACGGCGACGGAGATGATCGGCAGCAGAGAAATTAAGGCAAGAAGTCCGGTGCTCATATTTTTTATTCTTTTTAGGAGATGAGTTGTCTCGGCGCATAACAGCTCCAGACCAATCAGTCTGGGGCTTAACGAATATCAGCTTAACAGATAACGCGGTGCCTGAAAAACGCAATTCAATCCCTGCGCAGATGAGGGACATCTCCCGCCAATAGTGGAATAATAGTACAAAGATTGTCGGGGCTGGATTAGACACGTTCCCGAACCAGCTAGCCGCCGATCACGCTACTCGCACAAGGAGTCAGGATTATGGAAGTTTCAACTATAGTGGTTTTAGTACTCATCGCCGCCCTGTTTTTTTACGGGGTAGGTATCTACAATCGCCTGGTCAGCCTGAAGAATAGATATCAGAACGCTTTTGCTCAAATCGAGGTGCAATTGAAGCGTCGCTATGACCTTATTCCAAACCTGGTGGAAACCGCTAAGGGCTACATCAAACATGAAAGAGAGACGCTGGAAGCCGTGATCGCCGCTCGTAACGCGGCGGCAAACGGCCTGGCGGCAGCGGCCAAGGACCCTGGGAATGCGGCGGCTCTGCAGGAGTTGATGGGCCAGGAAGGGGCGCTAACCGGTGCAATGAACCGGTTCAATGTGGTGATGGAGGCCTATCCGGATTTGAAAGCTAATCAGAATATGATGCAGTTAAGTGAAGAGCTGACCACCACGGAAAACAAGGTCGCGTTTTCCCGGCAGGCGTTCAACGACCAGGTCATGGCCTACAACACGTATAAACAATCCTTTCCCCCGGTTACACTCGCAGGAATTTTCGGACACAGCAGCGATGCGACCCTGCTCGAATTTGAAGACAGCGAGGCAATTCAGGCGGCACCAAAAGTCGAATTTTGATGATTCGGACTCTTATAAAGTTCAGCAATTCCCGGATTGCTTGTTATGAATTTTTTTGAATCTCAAGATGCCGCGAAGCGTAATACGGGAAGATTGATCTTCCTGTTCGTGTTAGCGGTGCTTTCACTGATCATCGTCACCAACCTGCTGGTGATGTTTCTCATCGGTTTCGCCGGTTCCGAGATGACCAGCATGGCGGCGGTCAATACCATGCGCTTCGATTGGGGCACCTTTTGGCTTATCGGCGCCTCCGTTACCGGCGTCGTGTTTCTTGGCAGCCTCTACAAGATTGCGAGCTTGCGGGGTGGCGGCGCACGTATCGCGGAGATGATGAACGGCAGGCTGTTACTGGCAGGCTCTCAGGATCTGCATGAGCGGCGGGTGCTGAATGTAGTCGAAGAGATGGCTATCGCCTCCGGCATCCCGGTGCCTCCTGTCTACCTGATGGAAGAGAACGGCATCAATGCCTTTGCCGCCGGCTACTCACCCAGCGATGCCATCGTCGCGGTAACCCGCGGCACTATTGAAACCCTCAGCCGGGAACAGCTTCAGGGTGTTATCGCCCACGAATTCAGTCACATCCTGCACGGCGACATGCGTATCAATATCCGCCTGGTCGGCGTGCTGCACGGCATCATGGTGTTGGGCCTCATCGGTTATCACCTGTTGCGGGGAAGCATGTACAGCCGCCGCTCCAAAAACTCCGGGGGCATTGTCTTTCTCGGCATCGGGCTAATAGTAGTAGGATTCGTAGGTACCTTTTTCGGCAACCTGATCAAGGCCGCGGTAAGTCGCCAGCGCGAATTTCTTGCCGACGCATCGGCGGTGCAGTTCACCCGTAATCCCGATGGCATCGCCGGGGCACTGATGCAGATTGCCAACCACAGCAAACATTCCTATTTGAATAATCCCAACAGCGCGGAGATCAGCCACGCTTTGTTTGAGGAGGGCAGGGTTTCTGCCCTGAGCAGGCTGTATGCAACCCACCCGCCATTGGCAAACAGAATTCGGGCGCTATTGCCAAGCTGGGATGGCAGCTACGACACGGGCACAGTTGCCAGCTATGCCGATACCGCTGCAAGCACAGAAGAGGCGCATCTCGCAGCAGTCTCCCAGCAGAAAAAAGCCAGGGCGATACTGGGCGGAGTTGCCGGTGTCCTGATCACCGATGCAATCATCAATCAGGTAGGCAATCCGCAAGTTCAACACCTGGACTATGCCAACACGTTACTCTATCAAATCCCCCAGCCCTTGATTGACGCGGCGCGTGAGCCTTCCGGTGCTCGCGCGGTAATTTATTATCTTATCCTGGACAAAAACGCCTCAGGTCGGCGCGAGCAATTGAGTTTTGTGGAAGCAAGCGCGGACATTGGCGTCTATGGAGAGTTACAGAAACTCTTAAGCGTCGCTGACGAAGTCGAAGCCGAACAGCGCCTGCCACTCACAGAAATTGCGATATCCAGCTTGAGGCAGTTGTCGAAAAACCAGTACCAGCTCTTCAAGTCTAACTTCAATGCACTGATCGCACTGGATAACAAGATCAACCTGCTGGAGTGGGCGTTACAGAAAATAGTTTTTCATCATTTAGACGCAGTATTTATAAAGGGCAAAACACCCAAACCAGGCAAGAAGGATCTCAAGCGCTTTGAACAAGAGAGTGCACTATTACTCTCTATCCTCGCCTATTCGAATAAACAAGAGGGCATCGACACGGAAGCGGCCTATACGAAGGGTGCCGAGATGCTCGGCCTTGGCACGCCATTGCAAGCCACAGAAAACATTAGTTTTGAAGCCTTGAATGCAGCACTGGATCGCCTGGTTCAACTCAAACCCTTGCAGAAGCCGGCGTTGCTGAAGGCTTTTGTCGCGTGTATTACGGCAGATAAGGAAGTCGCCGCTATCGAGGCGGAGTTGCTACGGGCAATAGCGGCAACGATTGATTGTCCGATGCCGCCGTTTGTGGGAAAACTCTAGTTTAGGCTGCACCTGAAAAGCGGATGTTTACAGATTCAGTTCACTGATCAGAGCTTTGTTGTCGAAGAAGGCCTGTAGGTTTCGTATCAGCAGATTCCCCATTTCACACCTGGTTTCGACGGTGGAAGTGCCAATGTGAGGAAACAACACGACCTGTTCCATCGACAGCAGCGCTTCGGGTACGGCGGGCTCATGGGCATAAACATCCAGGCCCGCGCCGGCAATAAGCCCGGCTTCGAGTGCCGTAACCAATGCCTCTTCATCGACACTGGAGCCCCTGCCGACGTTAATGAAAATGCCGGTCGGTCCTAAATTCTCAAACACCTCGGCGCCTATTGCATTGCTGGTTTCCTCACCTCCCGGGAGCAGGCAAAGCAAGACATCGCTATTGGTGGCAAGCTCGGTGGCCGTGGTGTAATAGGTATAGGGCAGGTTTTTCGGTGAGCGATTGTGATAGGCAATTTGCATTTTGAAGGCCAAGGCCCGATGTACTATGGCCTCTCCGATTCGACCGAGGCCGATAATCCCAAGGGTTTTGCCGGCCAGATCGTGGCCGAATTTGAACTGGTGCTGAGTCCACTCCTGGCTGCGCACAAACTTATCCGCATTGATCGTGTTGCGGAGTGTTGCCAGGATCAGGGCCAGTGCGATGTCTGCGACCGAGTCATTCAGGACTTCCGGGGTATTGCTTACTCTGATGCCCAGGGATCTGGTTTGTGAGAAATCGATCAGCTCCACTCCGACCCCGAAGCAGGCGATAAATTCCAGGGAATTCAGTTGGTAGATGATATCTTCACGGTGCCAGGAAGCGGTGGCCGCCACGCGGCACTTGCCTTCCAATTCGCGTATTAACGCTTGTTTTCCTGCCGAACTCTGCCGCCAGAGATGGTGAGTCTGGTATAACAAGTCCAACTTGCCTACGGTTTCGGGATGAAACTGAGTAACAAGTAATAGATGAGGTTTATCTGCCATGGTGTCTGAGCGCTCCGCAGCCCGGCTTTTCGTTTGTTGTGAGTGTATTACCTGAAACTGATTGTTAGCAAGCCATGTCAGTGGTCCGATTGGCACCCATATGGGGGAATTATTGCGCTGGCCCGCGATATTACGTAGATTGGGCCCATAAGGGCATTTCTCGCCATAGCAACGGGCCATTCAAAGCACTAAACATGAATTCCTCTTCTTCCCTATTCAAGTTGCTGCCATCGGTGGACAGAGTTTTGCAATGCAGCGCACTCGCGCCATTAATCGCCCGGGTTGGTCAGCAAAGCGTGAAGCTGGCGACCCGGAGCTATCTGCACAAGATTCGCAGCAATATCGCCCGGGCCGACGACAGGACGTTAAAGTCACTGGGGTCCGAAAACCTGTTCTACGAAATATGCCTCGCTATTGAAGTCCGGGTGAATAATGAATTCGCCAGTTCCCTGATACCAGTTTTTAATCTCACCGGCACCGTTGTTCACACCAATCTGGGCAGGGCCAGGCTACCGGCTAATGCCGTGGAAGCTATGGGCGTTGCCGCGACGGAGGCTACCAACCTGGAGTTTGACCTGAATTCCGGCAAGCGCGGCGACCGGGATGTTCATCTCGAACAAATCCTCTGTGATCTTAGCGGAGCAGAGGCAGCAACCGTGGTCAACAATAATGCCGCGGCGGTGCTTCTGGTTCTAAATACTTTTGCGCTAGATAAGGAAGTCCTGATTTCACGGGGTGAATTGGTAGAAATTGGCGGTGCTTTTCGCATACCCGATGTGATGAAGAGTGCCAGCAGTATTCTCCGAGAAATAGGCACCACCAACCGCACTCACCTGCGGGACTACGAATCAAATGTGAATGCCAATACTGGCCTGATCATGAAAGTGCATACCAGTAATTATGAGATTCGAGGATTCACAAAATCTGTGGCCGAGACGGAACTCAGTGCATTGGCAAAGAAGAAAAACATCCCCTTCGTTGCGGATTTGGGCAGCGGCACCTTGGTTGACCTGAAGCAATATAATTTGCCTCATGAGCCCACTGTGAGGGAGATGCTGCAGATGGGTACTGATCTTGTCACCTTCAGCGGCGACAAGCTGCTGGGAGGACCACAGGCAGGAATTATCGTGGGTAAGCGGGAATTGGTAGAACAGCTAAAGAATAACCCCCTGAAGCGGGCGTTGCGGGTCGGAAAGATCACACTGGCGGCACTGCTCGAAGTGATCAAGCTCTACAAAGATCCACGGCGTCTGGCGACACGACTGCCCTTGCTGGCTGATCTGACCCGGCCATTGGCAGAGATCGAGGAAGTCGCCGGCAGGGTCCAACTCGAGTTGGACAAGGTGCTTCAAGGCCAGGCGGTGGTAGAATTGGGGCCCTGTCACAGCCAAATTGGCAGTGGCGCATTGCCCCTGGAACTGTTGGAGAGTATCGCCGTGGAAATCTCACCCATAGCGCAAAAGGGTCAGACCGATGCCATGCTGAATACCCTTGCAGCAAACTTCCGGTCGCTGCCGAAACCGGTGATTGGCCGGATCTCTGATGGCAAGTTAATTTTTGATTTGCGCTGCTTGCGTGATGAGGCTGGATTTTTTGGGCAGTTGCAAAAGCTTTCCATCTAATCAGTTGTTGGAAATGGCTCGATAATGGGGTGGTATTGCTATCTCGCATATTGCATGAGTTAAGGGGCTTTTGTAACGTTCGTTATGGTATGGAACGATACGAATAGTTCATAGAACTACATCACGCCAGAGATGGCATATTTTGGATTAACTGAAATCAGGAAACCCTAACAAGCTAGGTGGCCAAAGAAAAGGGGCATTTCACTGCCATTCAGGGCCTGTGATTGACAGGCGCAATGACATAAGAAACGTTCCCGCTGAAACATTTCCGCGGGAATGTCTATTTGGGCCATAATCGGTCAATTTGGCGCCCTTGCTTATGTCTGCTCCTGGCCGAAATCGGAAACTAAACTACGTGAACTTTCTATGCTTACATGAATAGGAGATACTTAGCGCGAGAGCACGATCACACGGTATCCGGAGAGTCTTAGATGATAATAACAAAACGATTGATTTCACCAATCATTATAACCGTGGGTGCACTCGCCTGTGCTCCGTTGGCTCTGAGCCAGACCGGTGCCAGAATGTACGAGGGGGACTGGTCGTCCTGGGCCGGTAATGACCTTGCTCAACGCTATTCCCCGCTCGACCAGATTAATGCAGATAACGTTGACGATCTTGAGATAGCCTGGCGTTTTTCCACGGCAAATTTCGGGCCCACTACCGATTTCGTTAATCCTTCGACGCCGCTGGAAGTGGACGGTGTTTTGTACGTGAATATCGGCAGCACTCGGAACGTCGTCGCGCTTGATGCCACGAGCGGCCAGGTACTGTGGCTTTGGCGCTATCAGGAAGGTGATCGATTCGACGAAGCACCGAGAAAGGGAGCCGGCCGTGGCGTCGCCTTCTGGAGCGACGGTGATACGGCGCGGGTTCTCGACGTCTCCCCGGGTTACCAACTGGTTTCACTCGATGCTAAAACCGGCATTCCGGATCCGAACTTTGGCGATAACGGCATAGTGAATTTGTACGTAGGCCTGCGCAATGCCGATGATCCCAGATATCCTTACCCCGATATCGGTATTTCTGCGCCGCCCTTTGTCATGAATGACATCATTGTGGTAGGGGCAGCGCACCGGACAGGCGGTCGGCCGCGGTCCAAGTTCAATACAAAAGGGGACATACGCGGTTTCGATGTACGCACCGGCGAGCTGCTGTGGACCTTTCATACGATTCCCGCGCGGGGAGAAGTAGGTTATGAGTCCTGGCTCACTGGAAACGATATTACTGGCAATTCCGGCGTATGGGCTGCCATCTCGGGTGATCCGGAACTGGGTCATATCTATCTATCTGTAGAAGACCCTACTGGCGACTACTACGGTGGCGATCGGCACGGCGATAACTTGTTTTCCAGCGGCATCGTCGCGGTGGATGTCAAAACCGGTGAACGCCAATGGCACTATCAATTTATCCACCATGACATCTGGGACTGGGATGTGCCCTCTCCAGCGATTATTGCCGATTTGCCCAACGGCCGCAGGGTGGTCATGTCGGTGACCAAACAATCCTGGGTCTATGTTTTTGACAGGCTAACTGGCGAGCCTATCTGGCCGATTGTAGAGCGACCGGTACCGGCGGGAGACGTACCCGGGGAGTGGTATTCTCCCACCCAGCCCTTTCCCACTCGCCCGGCTCCCTTCGATCGACAAGGATTTACCGAAGCTGATTTGATCGATTGGACCCCGGAAGTTCACGCATTGGCGCTGGAATCCATCGAAGGCTTTCGTTTGAGCTCAATAATTTATACGCCACCATCTCTGACGGAAGCAGCTGATGGTACGCGTGGCCTGCTTTCTTTGCCCTCTTCCACCGGCGGCTCCAACTGGGAGAGCTCAGCCCTTGATCCAGAGACGGGGATTCTCTACGTACCCTCAAGGACGCAATTGCAGGTATTGTCATTGGCTAAAAATCCGGAATCAGACATCGATTTCAGCCAGGGTTTTGGTGTCCGCGCCCCGCGGGTCCAGGGGCTCGATATCGTCAAGCCGCCTTACGGCCGTATAACAGCGATAGATATGAACTCTGGTGACCATCTCTGGATGATTGCGAATGCTGATACGCCGGACCGCATTGCCAATCATGCGCTGCTGGAGGGCGTTGATCTTCCGCGCACAGGCGTGCCTACACGGTCGGGCATCTTACTGACTAAAACTCTGCTGTTCCAGGCGGAGGGTACCGGTGCCGCTGGAGCCAGCCCCATTTTTCGCGCCATCGACAAGCAAACCGGTGAGATTATTGCCGAAATAGATTTGCCGTTTAATCAAACCGGGTTGCCATTTACCTACGAACACGATGGCAAACAATATCTGGCTATGTTCATCGGTGGCGGAGGCGCTGCCGCCGAGCTGGCTGTTTATTCGCTGCCGTAAATTAAAAAATCAAAGGAAACCAAAGGGGTCAAAGTGGTTTGATAACTGTTATATACCGATCAACTTACTCTAACCCCTTTGATTTTGTGATTCCAACTAAAAAGGTATGAATATGGCAGATCAAGACCAAAAGCTATGCCCCGAATTGCGCCCGAAACTCTCGGTGAATATTGGCCGACGCCGTGTCATCACCGGTATGGGTACACTGGCAGCTGCCAGTTGGCTACCCCATAGCATTAGGGCACAGAGCATTATGCCTGAAGCAGAAATCCTTATAATTGGCGGCGGTATCGCTGGGGCCTCGACAGCGTTCCACCTGGCCCAGCAGGGACGAAACGTAACGTTGCTGGAGCGAGGTGAAATCGCGTCCGAAGCCTCTGGGCAAAACATGGGCGGACTGGGCGGCTCAGGTTGGGGCAACATGCCGGGTCTGCAATCCTACCTGACGATGGGCAGTGTGGAAATTTTCAAGCAACTGCAAAACGACATGGGCTATGACATGGAATTCCGCCTGTCGGGTTCGCTGACAGCGATTCACACAGAGGAGCAGTACGAATTCATTCAAGACCGGGTGCTGTCGCTGAGATCCAACGGCTATGACGGCGAACTACTGACTCCCAGTGAAGCCCGCGCCATCGAACCGGAGCTTAATCTCAACCTGCTCGGGTACATGTACACTCCCCGGCGAGGACAGGCCGACCCGGTGAAGTCCACACGGGCCTTCGCCCATGCAGCTGAGAACGCGGGTGCGTCCATCAACACAGGGCAAAACGTGATCGCGATAACGGTTCGGGGTAATGGAGGATATTCAATCCAGACCGATACAGCCGAATATAACTGCCAGACTCTGGTACTTGCTACCGGTGCATGGTGTGGCCCTGTGGGTCAAATGCTGGGTTTGAATATTCCCATCGTTCCGATAAGAGGCCAGATGTGGGCCACTGAGAGCCTACCGCCTCGGATTTTTCACAGCATATCCTCTGCCAGCTCCAGCTACGCCTGGAGCCAGGACAACGGCTCCGACGACTCGACTCCCCCGAATTTGACCCACAAGGGAGACTTGCGAATCACTCGCCACCTATACGGACGTCAGCGCAAGAATGGAGAGATCATCTTCGGAGGCGCCCGCCAGGACCTGGGATACAACAAGAATCCTGACCCGGTGGGGATAAAGATCAACCGGGGTCACGCCTCAGAGGTTGTGCCTCTAGTGGCTGATCTACCCATCGCTCGGACGTGGGCAGGGCTGATGCCTTTCTCACTAGACGGCTCCCCGATCATCGGGAAGATTCCATTGCGGGACAAGCTCTACATCGTTAGTGGTCTGTCATCGTCGGGCTTCGGACGGGGGCCGATGGCTGGCAAACTGGGGGCAGACTACATCCACACCGGGCACATGCCCCATGTCCTCGGCGAGTCCGATCCAGCAAGGTGTATCACCGAGGCGGAGTAAGTTCAATAATTGGGATCAGTTTTGAATCAAAAGGGTCAGAGTGGTTTGATAACTGTTATATGCCGATCAACTTACTCTGACCCCTTTCATAAAAATACGGAAAGTACGGAGAATGCTCGATTCCTTTCTTCAAAAAATATTTGTCCTAACTGCTTGTCTGGCAATCAATAGTTGCCACCAACTCTCCTTCATCGATGTCCCGTCAACTAACCAGAATAGTCGAATCGATTATCTCGTTATTCATGCGACCTCAGAACAATTCGAGGAATCACTTCGTCTATTAAGTACGCCAAATTCTAATCCTGTAAGTGCACATTATCTTGTGCCGGCTCTGAACGATCCAAGCTATCCGGGGGAAAATTTGAGGGTCTACAGGCTTGTCGATGAAAGTCGGCGTGCCTGGCACGCTGGGACCAGTAACTGGGGCAACGTGAGTTCACTCAACGATCGGTCTATAGGCATTGAAGTAGTAAATGAATTTAACTGTAGGAATCTCGAACCAAATCCAGGAGATGACCAAGGTATCCGGGTCGAATGTCAGTTCCCAGCTTACCCTGAGTCCCAGATTGAATTGCTGGTACGATTAATCAATGAAATTCTCGATCGCTATCCAGATATAGATCCAATTGATGTTGTTGCCCATGCGGATATCTCTCCTTCTCGGAAGTCGGACCCCGGCCCAAAGTTCCCCTGGAACCAACTCTATGGGAATGGCATCGGTGCCTGGTATGAGAACGACGCAGTAGCCAAACACCTTGAAACTATTAGGAGTCAACAACCATCAGTTAGTGAAGTGCAGTGCGCACTATTAGTCTATGGTTATCCGATAGAAGTCACCGGGCGACACGACTCTCAAAGTCAATTTGCAATGCGTGCGTTTCAGCTGCACTTTCGACCTGCGAACTACGATGGGTCGATAGACGATAAATCGATCGCAATTCTATTTGCGCTAAACGAAAAGTATCGCGCTAAAGCAAGTAATGAACAGAGATTGAAATGCCAGAAACAAATGGGGTCAGAGTAAGAATACGATACTGTATTTTTATTCTGACCCCATATATTTTAGTTTCGGGTACCAGCGGATGGGTTGTACTCGATCCCAAACTTGAAACTAAGCAGGGATAACACCGCGGCCGATAGCATTAACAGCAGTAGCGGGAACACGGTGCCATTAAAAATAACGGCGACCAATTGAGCGGCTGCCGCAGAGAATGCCATCTGCAGAAATCCGGTCAGGCCGGACGCACTCCCCGCAAATTGTGGGAATTCATTGATAGCCGCAGCTTGGGCATTGGGTAAGGTAATGCCGTTGCCGAATACGGCCAGAGCGATTGGCGCGAATAGTGCTACCGGTTGATGAAAGCCAAGCAGTTGCAGCACGATAGCCAGACCGATACCCACCACCGCAATAACAACGCCTACACCAATCATGGCGTTCAATTGCGTGTGCCTGCCAAAGTGTCGCGCCACATAGTTACCGGACATAAATCCCAGTGGAATCATGACGAAATAATAGCCGTACTCCGTGGCCGGTCGATGCAGGACCGATACCATAATTTCCGGTGCCGCCGAGATAAAGGAGAAAAATACCACGGATACAAAGGTGACGCAGAAGGCGTAGCCGCAGAAGGCGCGGGATCGAAACAGGCGTAAAATAGTGAGCAGCATAAAGCCAATGCCTTCGAAGGGCACTGGATTCACTAGGGTTTCGGGCAGCTTGTTCATCAATACGAGGAGAATCAGGGTACTGAAAATGCCAACCGCAACGAAAACCGATTCCCAGCCATAGAGCAGCATTAACTCGCCACCGAGAGCTGGGGACAGCATCGGAATTACCACCATCACCATCACCAGGGTGGCGATGACGCGGGCGGCCTCGTGGGCAGGGTAGACATCCCTGATTATCGCCCGGGCCAGCACCAGTCCCACTGCTCCGCCGAAGGCCTGGATCACCCTGCCGATGATCAATAATTCGATGGAATTGGCGAGCCAGCAAAAAACGGAACCGACTACCGCGATACAAAGGCCGAGCAGCATCACCGGTTTGCGGCCGAATTTGTCCGACACCGGACCATAGAACAGGGTGCCGACGGCGATCGCTAACATCGACAGGCTCAAGGTCAGTTGGGCCACATCGTCACTGACCTGAAATGTATCTTTTATTACGGGCAGCGCCGGCAGCATAATCTGCATGGAAGCAGGTCCCAATGCCGAGGTTGCAGCGAGCAGCAGGATGAGCGATTTATTAAGAGAGGAATTAGTCGGCAAACCCGGGTCCATCGAATAAAGCTAATCGTTGTAGAGTTGGCGTATATAGCCGGAGAGGGCACTCAGCGCGCGAGTATCGCGTCCCGGTTTTGTTGCAGGTCAGCATTCAATTGCGAGCTGAGAATGACGCTCGAACCTAACAGAATGGAGCGCTGGGCCTTGCTAATATCATAGCCCAGGCCAAAGGTTTCGGTGTGAAACTTCTTCGTTAACTGTTGCGCGTTCCACTTGCTGCTTTGATTATCAACAGCGAGCATAGTGTAGCACGACAGCCTGGCGCCAGTTCGGTTATTTAGGCAGATTGAGAGCTCGGGTTCGGCGCCAATTTCCAGAATTAAACCCGCGTCCGCTTGCTGAAACCGCGGCGAGCGCGCCAGATATTTTCCCACCTGCCTTGCAAAATCGGAGTCATCTGCATTGATGACCACCGGAATCGAGGCATCGAGCCGGCGCAGTATGCTCGGGTCTTGAAGTAGCGCCGCTTCATAGTAGCCAAGGGCATCCGTGAATTGTTCGCGGCGCCATGCTGCGTTGGCCATGTGGGCAGAGACTCGGGCTTTTAACAACACTTCTTCCACAGGCAAGCGTGCCAGGGCGAGCGCGCCGGCGCTGAGAGTTGCCTGGGTTTGACTTTCCAGGGCCGCGATCTCGGTGAGATAAGAATAGTAATAGCCATCGTTGAGCATGAACGCACCATTGTCTCTGGACTGTTCCAGGATAGAAGACATGATGCCCGATCCGATTATCGCGATGATCTCCGGTTCTATCCATTCGGGAATATGCACATCCAATGGCGCGTAGGGACGCAAGCGACTCTGCAAGACATCGAAGTCAGCGAAGATGGCTGCGGCTCTGCGCTCGGCTCGCCATGCATCGAGCAGCAGTCGGGCCGCCCCCAGTCTGGTGCCTATGGATTCGGTCCAATCCATGGTGGCGATGGTCTCCATTTGAATCTGATACTCGCTTCGGTTGGCCATCATATTGAGGAGCGCCGCAGCCGAATCTTTTTGCTCGTCGTCGGCACTATAAGAGCCATTTCGATCCGGTTGATTGAGTGCAGTTAAGCTGAGCCTTATGGCATCTTCGGCGTAACCCGCAAGCATAAGAAAACTGGCGCTGACCAGAAAATGTTCGGCCCGATTCATCACACTGACAATAGGGTCCTGGGATCCGCGCCAGACCAACATGCGGTCCAGTGCTTCCCTGGCTTCATCGAAGCGGCCCTGGGACATGGTGAGATACAGCTTATAGATCCAGGGGTCTGCGACACTGTTGGAATTCAGGTAGCGCGTGGCCCGGTCCAGGTAGGCTTCGGCCTTGTCCATCTGCAACAGGCTCAGTGACACTTCGGAGGCGTTGCTGAGGTAGACGGTGTCATAGCCATTGGAAGAGTCAGCCTCCTCATCTTCGTCGATGGTCCGATCACAGGCCGTCATGGAGTCTATGGGTGTCAGGCTGGCAAGCTCTACAGCACACAGGGTATTCCATGCCCGCGCACGCTCGCGTTCATCGTTGCTGGATTGCAGGACGCGATTGGCGCTGGTCCTGGCGGCGTCATATTCCTTTAATTTAATCAGCGGCCAGCCGCGGAATGATTCCATGTCGATGCCGTAAAATTGATTTATCTTATCCAGATATTCCAGTGATTTTAGCTGGTCTCCCATCAGTTGGTGGACATAGGAAAGTTGGCTCAGGGTCAGGTAGTACCACTGCCCGTTGCCGGCACTATAGGCCTGTTCCAAGTTGTCGTAAGCGCTTAATTCTTCGGCAAGATTGAGGTGGAAAAGCGCTCTCGGCATATTTCCCTCCACCGTAAAGAGTATTTCGGCGAAGGCAAATTGGGCAGCCACCGAGTCGGGCTCGGCTCGCAGCCACTGCTCGCTCAACTCTCTCGCTTTTACATTCTGGTCGATGTCGAGGGCATCGCAGATCGATAATGCTTGTCGCTCTGATATGTCTCTGAATCCGAAACACAGTGGACGTAGCAGATCGGGGATTTCGATGCTATCCAGGCTGTCGATTGAGAGCGTCGAATCATCCTGTGCCAGGATTGAACTTGAAAACCCCAGAAGCAGGCACAGTACAAGCAGGTGTAGCGGTGGGGCCAGAGGTCGGTGTAAACCGGTTATGCCTCGACCCGCTGCGGCTGTGCCTGCGTTCAACTGAGGGTTCCCCTCGCGAGTTGCTCCATTGGCGCTCGCATATTGTCGGCCAGGATTCCGGCAATATCGGAGACACCTGGCGCGAGCTCGATGCGATGCTCGAGCACCCGGGGCAGCAATAGCTCGATATCTTCTGCACTGACGAAATTGCGGCTCCGTAGTGCCGCCGATACCTGTAGTGCCGGTAGCATCAACACCATGCTGCGAGTCGAATTGCCCTGTAACACCCGGTCGTCTTGCCGTAGATTCCTCGAGATGTCTACCAGCGCAATTTTCACTGCGGAACTAATCGCCACATCGGCATCTATCTGCGCGCGCGCCGCCAGTACCTGTTCCCGGGTCACGGTGTTGCGCTTGCCCAGTTTATCTCGGCGGGATTTGTAAGTGTCAAGCACGTCCAGTTCCGCATCGCGATCGATATGATCCATGGTGATCTTGAATAGGAAGCGATCCAGTTGCGGAGTCGGTAGTGGGTAGGTGCCAACGAGGTCCAGTGGATTCTGGGTGGCGATCACAAAAAACAACTCATCCAGAAAGTAAGTCGTATTATCCACCGTTACCTGTTTCTCTCCCATGGCTTCCAGCATCGCCGATTGCACCTTGGGCGAGGTGCGGTTGATTTCATCCGCCAGTACCACATGAGCGAACAAGGGGCCGTGGCGAAAGTGAAAAGCATTGCTGTTGCTGTCAAAAATCGGCACACCGGTAATATCGGAAGGTAGCAGGTCCGGCGTGAACTGAATGCGACGAAAGGGCACGATGCTTCCCTCCGATGATTGGTTCTGTCGTTCGGAGGGGAACCTGGGGTCGGTAATGGCCTCGCCCAACGCTTTTGCCAGCGTGGTCTTGCCTGAGCCGGGGAAATCTTCTAACAGGATATGGCCGTCGGCGACGAGGGCAATGATCGCCAGTTCGATGACGTCGTCCCGGCCCAGCACCTGTTGCTGCACCGTGTCCATCAGGGTCGTCAATACAGCGACAGAATTCGATAGTTGAGTTTCCGCCGCAGGGGAATTGTCACTATCTGCCGATTCTTCGATCCCGGTCATATCGGCGACACTTTCAGATGTCATTGTCTACTCCAGTTAGGGATGCTTGCCGCAATGGCTTATTTGCTTAGTACCCAGGTGAATGGATTTATTTTCGCCAGTACTTTTTTCCAGGTGACGACATTGTGCTGAATTTCCTTGCTGATGCTGTCACGCAATAGCTGCCATTGCTGCCTGTCAAAACCCTGGGAATCGGCATCACCGAGGGCGCGATGCAGGTGATAATGGGTCATCGATGGTAACGTGGGTGCAGTCTCAGCGACCCGAGTCGCGAACTGTTCACGACTTTCGCCGTAGTCGCGGTGGTATCCCACAGCCGCCAATTGATCCAGTACGGCCCGGTAAACCACGCGGTACTGCTGGTCTGCATCGGCATGCGCTGGAATCCACAATCGATAATACTTGATGGCATATGCGGCGGCGAGGGCGAGAGCGATTAGAGCGTAGGTCAAATTGAGTAACAATTGGATATCGATAAACGGTGGTTGGCGGGACTGGAGAAAGTCCTCAAACGAGGTTTGATCTCGCAACATATCTCCCAGCAACTGTTGCAAACTATCTTGCGGCGCGGTGGTCATATCCACCAGCGTCTGTTGGGGTGCCGGATCGACGATCACCCAGCCGATATCCTGAAAATAAATCTCCGGCCAGGCATGGCCATGTACCGCCTGAATCAACAAAGAAGAACCGCCGGCGCGGTTGCTTGCGGGTACGGAGTAGCCAATACCTACGCGGGTAGGGATGCCGAGGCTGCGAAACAGATAGGTCGCGGCAAAGGAAAAATGCATGCAGTAGCCGGTCAGATCGCCAAACAGGAAAGAGGCGGCAGGATCAGATTCATAGGCATGTTGGTTCTTCAACGAGTAGATGCCATTCTCATCCAAATACGTCTTCACGGCCCAGGCCCTGGCGAAAGGGTCGTTCATATATTGCGGTTTGAGGTCGGCGATCAGGGTTTCGGCAAGCGCCTGGTAGCGGGGATCGTTGGGTATGGCCACATATTCCTGCCAGACTTCCGCGGACCAGTCTTCTCTACCCACTTCCCTGCCAATTAAATATTTGAAGTCGAATTCCGGCGCCAGGGAGTATGCGTCGTAGGTGCGCTTGAATCTCAGGTTGTTTGGATTCGGTGTACTCTGGTAGGCGACCGGACTGTCCAGACCAAACGGGGACCGATGGGACACCAACAATCCGATGCTGGTTCTGACCGCAGTACGTTCATTTATGGATGCCGGCAACTGGGAAGTTTCCACCGCGGCATTGGTAAATATTTCGATCAAATCCTGGTCCATGTCGTCGCGAGTGGTGAAATCGAGCATGTTGCCGTTGAACTGGGAGTAGGCGGATTCACGGAAGTAATAGGAACCATTAACCGGCGTATAGTCATCGCGAAACACCACGATTGCCACGGGCGCCTCCTTGTCGCCGCTGTCGTTCTGTCCATCTCGAAACGGGTTTTCCCGTTGCGAATTACTGCCAATGCCCTCGTTCCCGGTGAGGCCGAGGTCGTCGGTGAGTTGGGGTGTAGGCAATCCAAATGTCCGCACGTAAATAACCAGGGAGAAGCAGAGTAGTCCCAACACCGTGAAGTGATAGGGTAGGCGCTTTTGGTGATTTTCCAGCATTAACAGGGCCGCCAGGGACAATACGGTGCCACATCCCAATACCATCAATATAGACGCAGGATCTATGCCACGGGTCAGGGCAAAATCCCCGATGAAGAAGGGGCGATGAATCATGCCATTGCGATGGGCCGACAGGGTAATGACAAAGGCGCTGGCGACAAAGAATATCTCCAGTACCGCCCCGAAGCTGGTGCGGTGGGCCAGGGCTCTTAACAACACGGTTAGCGAGAAACTGACCGCGAACCATTTAATAAATTCGCTGGCGTTGAAGGTGTAGATCGGCGATGCCAGGTTCGCAAGCAAGTCGGTTCCCGTCATCACGGCGGCCAGAATCAAGCCCAGACCGAACAGGGCAGCACAGACAAGTACGATCGACAGCAGGCGCAGTCGGTCCAGAGGTGATCGGTTTATACCCCAGTCCACCAGGTAACAGGCGATCAGGCATCCCAGTAATGCAGCGACAGACCCGCTAAAAACCGTAAGGGAGAGGCTGAGTACCCACAGAGCGCTGGCGATAATGACCGCGCGCAAACTGGTGGGTAGAAAGTGATGGGCTGAAGAATCGGCTGTCATTGTCATATCTTGGGCCATTGATTACACTTTTCTCAGCTTGTGATCGAAGCTAAGGCCGGTTTTTCTGTCTACTATCAGGGTGGATTCTACTAGCTGGCTCAGATCGGTCAACAAATTGAGCAATTCAGCCCTGGAACCCCCATTTTTTTCGTCTTTACTGCGGTTTCGCCCATCGGTCAACAATAGACGCTGCCAAAGGCCTGGCCAGGGGATGTCGTTGAGGCCATCGGTAGCCAGTACCAGTGAAAACTGACCGGAATAACGGGCAATAGTGTTCTTTAACGGGCCAAGCCAGGGCGTCAGTTCGGCGGCGGCAAAGACGATACAATGGGCACCAGCGTTGGCAATGGCGCTATCCAGGAAGTGGTCTAGTCCATAAGCGTGTGCAGATCCAATGGCTCTTGATCTGGCGACGGCTTCCAGCGCCACCGGCAGTGATTCACAGGCTTGTTCCGCGCCGTCTGCGGCGAATGCCCAGTCCTCCCCCAGCACACCGGATTCGAGTGCGATCCTGGCCACCGCCGCGGCAGCTTCATCATTGCGACTGCCTAATAGATAGGCGACGGTACGCCGACTGTGAAACACACTCTTTTCAGCCAGGCGCACGTTTAGTTGCCGATTGCGGGCATAGACTTTCCACATGATATTTCGTACCGAATCACCAGGCACATAGCGGCGGATTTCCATGCGATCGCCGTCCGGATCACCGCTAGGGTTGGGTATGCCATCTTCTGCTGTGAGGGAGCGGAGCAAGGGCAGGGGCTTAATGCTGTTGGTCCTGGGTAACACCATGCAGGGGACTTCCTGGGTTTGTCGCCACGAATATCGGCAAAAACCCAGCACATCCGAGACTGTAAATGCTCTAATGACGGTATCGGATTTACAGCGCTTGCGGGGAATGATTTCCTCAAGCAATCGTTTGTCGGCAGACAATCGAATTCGAGTAGGTAAATAGTCAGGATAGACAATGCGCCAGGATAGTTTTACTAGTGGCAGGAAGTTTGGAGTCGATAGAGAAAATCCGGTTTCATTAGGAAACCCCGCTTCCGCACGAATGGGTTCATGAGCTTCGACCTGGTGGCGCAGGTCATTATGAATACGTCGCTGCATGACGATACCGCTGACCACGGCGCAAAACAGGCTGAAGATCAGAATAGTCAGGGCGCAGATGGTCAGGGAAAATACCACCAAATCCATGCTGCCATAGCCATAGACTTTCAAGACAATGGCGCTGAGACCCAGTGTTATCGTGCCCTGCAAGGTGAGGGGGAACAGTCCGATAAGAGTATTCGCGCCTCGTACTACGAGGGAATCTTTAATCCCGAATTTGATCACCGGCCCCCAGAATGATATCTATTTGAGTGTTGACGGAATTGGCAGTGGTTAAAATATCGATGCGCACTGGAAATTGAGGGTTATGAAAAGGCACTCTATCGATTGGCGCGATTCTCAATCAGGTGATCGACTACGGCCGGTTCGGCCAGGGTGGTGATATCACCTAAATTCTCCAATTCATTAGCCGCAATCTTGCGCAGAATTCGACGCATTATCTTCCCGGAGCGGGTCTTTGGCAGACTCGGTGCGAACTGAATGATCTCCGGTCTGGCAAATGCGCCTATCTCCTTGCCAACAAATTTAGCCAGTTCGGCCCGAAGTTCCTCGGATTCTTCGATGCCTGTCATCAGCGTGACATAGGCATAGATTCCCTGCCCTTTGATATCATGGGGGTAATCAACCACCGCAGCCTCTGCCACCTGGGCATGTAAAACCAGCGCACTTTCTATCTCGGCAGTGCCGAGTCGATGGCCAGAAACGTTAATGACATCATCCACCCGGCCGGTAATCCAGTAATAACCATCGCTATCGCGACGGGCGCTGTCGCCGGTGAAATAGTAGCCTGGATAGGTTTTAAAATAGGTGTCGATGCAGCGTTGATGGTCACCATATATGCTTCTTATCTGGCTGGGCCAGCTCTGGCATAGCACCAGGTTGCCCGTGGCCGCGCCGGCAAGTTCCTTGCCATCTGCATCCAGCAGCGCCGCCTTGACGCCGAAGAACGGGGTGCTGGCCGAGCCCGGCTTCAAGTCAGTTACGCCCGGCATGGGAGTGATCATGATCGCCCCGGTTTCGGTCTGCCACCAGGTATCAACGATGGCACAACGGGCGTCGCCAACGACATGGTAGTACCACTCCCAGGCCTCTGGATTTATGGGTTCACCGACGGAACCCAATAGGGTTAAGGAGCTACGTGAGGTGCATGCAACTGGGTCATCTCCCAGGGCCATCAAGGCGCGAATTGCGGTCGGTGCCGTGTAGAAAATATTCACCTGGTGTTTGTCTATAACCTGCCAAAATCGGGAGGCATCAGGATAGGTGGGGATGCCTTCAAACATAAGTGTGATGGCCCCGTTGACTAGCGGCCCGTACACGATGTAGGAGTGACCAGTTACCCAACCCACATCGGCAGTACACCAGTAGACATCGCCATCATGATAGTCGAACACATATTTATGTGTGATACATGCCCCCAACAAATATCCAGCGGTGGTGTGAAGCACTCCCTTTGGTTTTCCCGTTGAGCCTGATGTGTACAAAATAAACAGGGGGTCTTCTGCGTCCATGAGTTCGACTTCGCACTGATCGCTCTCGGCGGCGGTGATCTTGTGATAGCAAATGTCCCGTTCGTCAACCCAGCCCACCTCGGCGTTGGTGCGCCTTACCACGAATACGGAGTGAACCCCTGGGCAGTTCTCCAATGCTGCATCGACATTGGCCTTCAACGGAATTGTCTTGCCGCCCCTGACGCCCTCGTCGGCAGTGATAACAGTTTGACAATCTGAATCCAGGATGCGGTCCTTGAGCGACTCTGGAGAGAAGCCACCGAAGACGACAGAATGAACCGCCCCGATGCGGGCGCAAGCCAGCATTGCATAGGTGGCTTCGGGAATCATCGGCATATAGATACAGACTCGATCCCCCTTAACCACACCCCTGCGTTTCAGGGCATTGGCGAGTTTACAGACATGGGAGTGTAACTCCCGGTAAGTAATATGTTTATCATCTGTTGGTTCATCGCCCTCCCAGATAATGGCGGTCTGTTCGCCCCGGCGGTCCAGGTGCCGATCGATACAGTTAAAGGCTACGTTTAACTTGGCGCCAGCAAACCAGCTCGTTTCTGCCTTGCGAAAGTCGCTACGACAAACTGATTTCCAGGGTTTATGCCAGTGGATTAATTTACCAGCCTGCTCAGCCCAAAATTCCTCGGGAGACTCTATGGATTGTTGGTAGAGTTTCTGGAATTGGGCCGCATCCAGATGGCTGCGATTCTTTTCCGCTTCGTTAACTTCATAGATTTTGTCTTCGGACATTTATCTTTCCTGCATATAATCTTGATGAGACGCGGGGCTCTGGAGTAATGGCCAAAAGATTGATGGCCACTAAAAGTCTCGCACAAGACCAAAAAGAGGCTCAGTAGTATGCCTCAAAGCACAGGGCTACTCAACACACGGGACCGGCAAACGCGCCGGGGAAACCAGTGCGTCCAGCTTATACCCAAGCACTGCCTAGACTAGTCACCTAATTCGAATCGAATGTTGTCGATAAGACGGCTGGGACCGATATAAGCGGCGGCGAGGATGACAAATTGGGACTCACTCTCGGCGGCGGCTTGCAGGTTGATGGCGTTGCAAATGGAGAAATAGTCTGGCTTGATGCCAGCACCTGCGAGCCTGTCCCTGGCACTGGTTTCCAGATTATTGTAGTCACGATCACCCGCTTTGATGCTGGCGGCGGTGTCGATCAGACATCGATAGATGAGGGCAGCAGTTTGTTGTTGCTCCGCGCCCAGGTAATTATTTCTCGAACTCAAGGCCAGGCCAGATTCCGCTCGTAGGGTTTCAACCCCGATAATTTTCACATCCAGCGCCAGGTCGCTCACCATTTTCCTGATGACGAGGAATTGTTGATAATCTTTCAGCCCAAAGAAGGCCTTGTCCGGTTGGACGATATTGATCAATTTGTTGACGACGGTGGCGACTCCATCGAAGTGCCCGGGTCGACTCGATCCGCAAAATCCCTCTGACAATCCGGGCACGTGGATACGGCTTTGCTGTTGCGGATAGGCACCAAGCAAGTCCTCGACAGAAGGGGCGAAGAGGAAATCACAGTCCAGGGCGATTAACTTGTTTTTATCGGCTTCGAGTGTACGTGGATAGGCATTTAGATCTTCATTCGCACCAAATTGTAGTGGATTGACAAAGATAGTGCTGACAACACAGTCGGTACTCGCCTTCGCGGTCTTAACCAGTTCCATGTGACCGGCGTGAAGATTACCCATGGTGGGGACTAGTCCGATAGATGTCCCGCTAGTGCAAGCATCGTGCAGGACTTCCCGCAGTTCATGCTGATGGGTGATGGTGTGCATGGAAATTCGAGGGTCGGCCCTCTAGGTGAAGCAGTGTTCTTCGGCTGGGAAAGTCTGGGCTTTAACTGCGTCTACGTAGGACCTGATCGCCCCGGGTATGCCGTCACTCGACTGCGTCAAAAAGTTCTTGACGAATTTTGGAGTGATTGGAGATACTCCCAATACATCATGCAGCACCATGATCTGTGCCGTCGTATCGGGCCCTGCGCCGATGCCGATAACCGGTATGTCCAACACTTCGGTGACGGCCTTGCCGAGGCTGCGTGGGACGCATTCCAGTAAAAGGACGCTGGCTCCTGCGTTCTGCAATAGTTGCGCTTCATCGATAATAGATTGCGCCTGTTCCGTGTCCCGACCCTGCACATGGAATCCGCCGATTCGATTTACCGATTGTGGCGTAAGACCCATATGCGCGCAGACGGGAATACCGCGCTCGGCCAACAATCGCGTGGTATTTTCGATCCAGGCTCCGCCCTCCAGCTTCACCATGTGGGCGCCGGCACGCATCAGGCGAGCGGCATTCTCCAGGGTTTGGGGTTCCGAGGCATAGCTCATGAACGGCAGGTCCGCCATCAACAGGGCGCCCTTGTTGCCTCGCTTGACGCACTGCATGTGATAAACCATGTCGTCCATGGTGACGGGCAAGGTGCTATCGTGGCCTTGTAGCACCATGCCCAGTGAATCCCCTACCAGCAGAACCTCGACCCCCGCGGCGCTGCAAATAGAGGCAAAACAGGCATCATAAGCAGTGAGGCAGGCGAACTTCTCTCCCCTTTGCTTGATCTTGCTCAGGGTCGTTAGGCTTACATTCCGGCTCTGTGTCTGTGCGCTCATGGTTAATTTGCTGAGTTGAGAGAATCGTCTACGTCGAATTTCATGGTCGGGATCAGTACCGTGCTATAGCAGTGACGGTCGCGGATTAAAATAGTGGGCACCATTGGGCAGGGTGAGAATATAGTCGACTAATTGCTGATAGTCATCATCATTTTCCACTAAATCTATCTCTGCGCAATTTATTATCAGCAGGGAAGGGCCCTTGAAGTAGTGGAAGAACTCCGCATAGGCACTATTGAGGTTTTGCAGGTAACTCAGTTCAATGAGTTGTTCAGCCTCGACACCGCGCTTGCGAATTCTATCGAGAAGTACGGAAGTAGGGGCCTGTAGATAAATCACCAGATCCGGAACTGGCGCATCTATGGTCAGGTGTCGGAATACCTTGAGGTAGAGCTCATACTCTTCAGAATCCAGATTCTGTTGGGCGAATAACATGTCTTTATCGATGAGAAAATCGGCGACTCTTACCGGTTGGAACATGTCGTCCTGACGCAGTTCTTGAATCTGTTGGGCACGCTGAAACAGGAAATATAACTGAGTAGACAAGGCATGGGCCTTGGGGTTCTGGTAGAAACGCTCGAGGAAGGGGTTTTCATCGCTGTTTTCAAGCAGCAGTTCATAATTAAAACTTGCCGCGAGTCTTTTGCTGAGGCTGGTTTTACCCACACCGATGGGACCTTCGACGGCGATGAAGCGAGGTAGTTTTTTGGCGAAGCCAGCGTGCTGCATCACTCAGTGTTACTCGATGGTTTTCGTTTACGCCGACGCTGACGCTTGGCTCCAGACTTGGACACCGCCGCAATCATTTCCGTTCTCCGCTTTGTATCACCGATTTGAAAATCCGTCCACCATTGACCCAGAGAATTTAATTGCTCTCCGGCTTCTTCCCTCAACAGCAGAAAATCGTAGGCAGCACGAAAACGTGGATGTCCAAATGTGCTCTCTATGCTGCGACGATTATGCTTCTCGATGCGTAGTTGCAACTCCCAAATTTCCTTCGCAGCGATGGTGAATCTCTTCGGAATTGCGGTGTAATCCAATTGTTCGCGCAAGCTGGCGTTTGCTGCCTGTTGGAAATTTGGGCAGCTGTTCTGGGACGCACGGTCGGCGGCCAGTTGCTGTCTTAGACCGGGCCATAGTAATGCCGCGAACAGGAAGTAGGGAGTGACTGATTTGCCTTCAGCCAGGCGTTTGTCGGTATTATGTAATGCCAGATCCACCAGCTTACGTTCGGTATCGCCAGCAGTTTTCAAGGCCGTTAGTGTAGGTCCAAACAAGTATTTTCCGACATTAAATTTCCGAAGCAGGGCAAATATTTTGACTACGTGACCGCTGGTTATAATTTTGAGAGTCTCATCGAATAACCTTGCTGGAGAGATCGACTCGAGTAAGTGCGCCAGTTCGTCGATGGGAGCTTTAGTGTCTCGCTCAAGAGTGAAGCCCAGCTTCGCCGCAAACCGAATCGCTCTGAGCATGCGTACGGGATCTTCCCGATAGCGCTCTACTGGATCGCCGATGATGCGAATCTTTTTGCGCTTCAAATCATCCATGCCACCGGTGAAATCCAGGAGCCGGAACTTATCCAGGGTGTAATAGAGAGCATTGACGGTAAAGTCACGACGCAGGGCATCTTCATCAATATCGCCGTAGACATTGTCTCGAAGAATCATGCCTGCGGAGGAATGGGCCGAATCCAGCCCCCTTATTTTTCTTCGGGAGATATCGTCGGCAATCTGATTCTGAGCATCATGGGGGGCACGGAAGGTTGTGACTTCAATAATTTCGCGGCCATAGCGAATATGAACAATTTTAAAACGCCGACCGATGATCCGCGCGTTTCTAAACAGTTTTCTAAGCTCTTCAGGTGTTGCATTGCTTGCTATATCGAAGTCTTTTGGCTGCAGGCCCAACAGCAAGTCGCGTACGCCGCCGCCTACGAGGTAGGCATGAAATCCTGCAGCAGTTAATTTATATAATACTTTAAGGGCATTGGGAGATATATTGCTGCGTGAAACCTGGTGTCGATCTCGGTCGATCAGAGTCGCGTTTTCAATTCCCGGTAACACCTCGAGGTGAATCATTACTTGTGGATTCGCTCTGCAGAAGACTGTCGGGAAGCCAAGCCGAAGAAATTTATCCTGATGGGGCTATTGGCAGGGATATTATTCACGCGCCAACTTCTCATGCTAATTACTGACATCGGGAGCGTAACATGGACGGCGCTGGATGCAACGGCATATTCCACAGAAGCTTAGAGGCAAATTCTGAAATTTGGACGTGAAAGGGCGCGGGAATGGAGACAGGGGAGCAATATTTTGGGGGGGTGAAGATCACCCCCCCGCAGGAAGAAAATAGTTTTTGTTATTATTACTTTTTTATGTGGTTGTTATTTTTATTATCGTCGGTACCAAATCGGTGCCGCACAAGCAAAAGGTGATATGCCTGTAACCGGGTGACAATAAGCCTGTCCTGGCTACAAACTCGACCTTATTATTATTTAATGCACTAACCTTAGTTGTATAACTTAGTAATGCTATTCTTATTTTTATTCGGCTTATTATTATTATTTATTGTTATTCGGGACAGTATAAGTGCATTTGCTGTGTTGGAACAATAAAAACCCGCATTATCAACGCAATATCTCGTGGCATGTCTCAATACAACCCGGCTTTTTGATTATTGTTACGATTTTTCACCAATTTGTGGGTAGATGAGTAGCGCTAACAAACGGAAGCATTGTAACCGGGCTTCGCTGGAAGCCTTGAAACTCGCGACATTCGCCGAGATTTCCGTCGAGTAATACTGAGCCAGGCCTCTAGATCGTTAGTGTTTCTTCCTGCGGGGGATTCCGAACCGTTGCCGGCGTTCCCACAAACACTTGCGGCTTATGCCCAGTTTTTTGGCGAGTTGAGTTTCATTCATTATATCTTGATGTTCCAGCACGAAGCGCTGGAAGTAGTCTTCCAGTGACAGCTCTTCGACCGGTTTCGATGCTGGTAACTCGGTGGCATCATGCGCCGAGTCGGTTTTTGCGACTTCGCCGTCTATGGCCAGTAGCTCCTCACCGATCTCCGTGGTTTCTGCCAACACCACTGCTCGTTCGATCGTGTTTTCCAACTCGCGAACATTTCCTGGCCAGCGGTATTCAGCGATGGCTCGAATAGCGGCGTTGCTGTATTTCAGTTGAGCTGTCTTCAGACGCTTACACGTTCGTTGCAGGATGACATCTGCTAACTCGAGAATATCGTTGCCTCTATCCCTAAGTGGCGGGATTAACAGGGTCATGACATTGATGCGGTAGTACAGGTCTTCCCTAAATTCTCCATCTGCAACCAGCCGTTTGAGGTTGCGGTGGGTGGCTGCGACCAGTCGTACATCCACCTTTGTCGATTGTACGGAACCGACTTTACGGATTTCACTTTCCTGCAATACTCGCAGCAGCCGGGCTTGTGCGTGCAGCGGCAACTCACCGATTTCATCCAGAAATAAAGTGCTGCCGTTGGCGGCCTCGACCAAACCCGTTCGCGTCGCCGTGGCTCCGGTGAAGGCACCCTTTTCATGACCAAACAATTCAGATTCAATCAAATTTTCCGGAATTGCCGCACAATTGACCGAAATCATTTCCTTGTCCAATCGGTTACTTAAATTATGTATTGCTCGCACCACCAGTTCCTTGCCGGTGCCAGATTCACCGTTAATGAGCACGGTAGAGCTGGTAAGAGCCACTTTTCTGATTCTGCGGAACAGTTCCATCATCTGTGGACAACTGCCGATCATGCCATGAACAGGGGGCTCTATTTCATCGGCAGCAGGTTTGTCATTCGGTGTGGATTTGGCGTGTTCTCGAATTGCCTTCGCTACTGATTCAATAATTTCGTTGTGCTCAAATGGTTTCGCGATGTAATCCACTGCGCCCATTTTCATGGAATCGATAGCCGAGCGAATACTCGAGTAACTGGTCATGATCAGAACCGGAGTGCTGCTTGCCTTGATCAGATCAGTACCCGGTGCACCGGGTAAACGCAGATCACTGATAATGACGTCGAAATCTTCCATGTCATATTTTTCCAGAGACTCCTTTACTGTACCTGCTTCGCTCACTTCGTACTCCTGGCGTTCGAGCAGGCGTTTCAATGCTGTGCGGATGACGACTTCGTCCTCAACTACTAAAATCTGATTCATCTGCGTCATAATTTCAATTAGACCGTGTGCTGCGAGCTGGTTTCTTGATCCTGATCATCGATTTCAAGTTCACTTTGGAAACGTGGAAAGCGTAGTATAACCTGTGTTCCGGCTGACTTCGCATTTCCATGGGGGCTAATTATATCAATATCTCCGTGTAAATCTTCAACAATGCTGAATACCAGGGATAATCCCAGTCCAGTTCCTTCTCCAGCCTCTTTGGTGGTAAAGAAAGGATCGAAAATCCTGTCTTTAATGGCGGCAGGAATACCCACACCTTCATCGGTAATGGTAATTCGCACCTGATTGCCTTCGATGCTGGCCTGCAGATTGATCTTGCCTCCCGAGCGACTCGCATCTCTGGCATTACTAATCAGATTTACCAGCACCTGAATCAGGCGCTGAGAATCTCCAAGTATTCTGGCAGCTGGATCGGCATCCAGTTGAAAAGACAAGTCCTTGCTCTTCTTATCCAGGGAGATGAGAACCTGTGCTTCATTAATACAATCGACGATAGACACAATCTCATTTTTATAGTGTGATTTATTGGTGTCAGCATGGGCAAAATTAACCAGGGACTGAAGTATTTTTGAAGTGCGATTGGTCTGTTCAATTATTTGCTGCGCCAGATTATTCAATTCGTCGCTCTCAAATTCGTCGCGGATCGTTTGCGCTAAACAGGCAATGCCCGTAATTGGATTACCAATTTCATGTGCCACGCCAGCAGCCAGTCTTCCGATTGAGGCCAGTCTCTCGCTGTGAGTTAATCCTGCTTCCAGAATTTCGGTTTCGGTAATATCCTCGATGAGAATTATTACACCTTCATGGCTCGAGTCTTGTTCGGCTGACCTTTCTATTACAGCTTTGTGCAGGTTCACGGATTTATTTTGACCGTTTAACTCAAAATTATACTTGTACGAGTGGTTGGCATCTTCATCCATAAAGTTCCTTAGTAGAGACAGCCATGGCTGCTTCAGGTCTTCGACCTGCGAACCCACAATATCGGCGTCTTTGATGCCGGTGAATTCAGTGAGAGCGTGATTCCACATCACAATTTCATTGTCTGAACTCAGTGAACAAACACCGAGAGGAAGATCCAGCAGAATCTGTCGGTGGTAACGCCGCAGGTTGTCCAGATCTGCCGCCATCCCGGACAGGTTGCTGCGATAGGCTTCGATACGATTTTCGATGACATTGAGATCTGAACTACCGTGACGAGAAACTATGCTATAGGGCAGGTAGCCATCAATAATCTTTCCGGCTATAGATGGGCCTAGTAAGCCGGAAAGGTTGGCCTCCAGTTTGCCCCGTAACAGCCTGAGGTCATAGGGGCGGCGGTTGTCCGTGGTGATACCCAGATCTTTCATAGCCTGGGTCACTTCCCGGGTCGCTGTCTTCTTGCCCAGCGGCTTGCTCAAGCTGGTGATAAATTCGTCGGGTGATTTCGCAAGCAGGCCGCTACGCTTGCGTCGCTTGATGGTATCCAAAGCACAAATGTCCGCAGAGCTGCGTTCTTCATCTGTCGTCGTACTCCACAAGGAAATCGCTACAAATAGGATGGTGTTTACAATTAGTGACAGTGCCGCTACTTCGCGCCAGTTTATTGATACCAGTGACAGGGGGCTGGATTCAACAAATATTGGTAACATCAGGAATATAAACCAGATTAAAACTCCGGCGATGAGTCCACCGATGAATCCCTTTTTATTAGCTTGCGGCCAATACAATATAGCAATGATACCGGGGAAGAACTGAAGACAGGCAGTAAAGGCAATAGTGCCGATAATTTCGATACTGGTACGCTGATCGAGTAGATAGTGAAAGAGAAAACCTAACCAGATAACGGCAGTGATGAGTGCCCGGCGTTTCCATAGCAACCACCGATAGATGTCGTCCCTAGCCGTGGGTTGATAGATCGGCAAAATCAGGTGATTGAGGCACATATTCGACAGCGCCAGAGTAATGACAATAATCAGTCCGCTGGCAGCCGACAAGCCGCCTACATAGGCGAGCACGGTAATCAGAGGTGCCCCATAGGCAACGCCAATGACCACGGGAAAGTATTCCACCTGGACTGCGCTGCCCGATTGCAGCCCGGCCCACAATATCGGCAATACGGGGAGGCTGATCAGCAGAAAATACAGCGGCAGACCCCAACTTGCGAATGCCAGTGCGCGCTGACCATGGTTGCCATTAAAGGTCACATAAAACATGTGCGGCATGGCCACGGCGGCACTGAAGAATAACAGGCTAAACACATGAAACGAGCTGAACAGGGCAGCTTCCTTCAGCTCGAATAATAATTCAGGTTGTTCCTGTAGCCATTGATTCAACTCACCCAGTCCTCCAAAGCCACTGTAAATGGCGAAGACACCGACTGCCAGAAATGCCAGCAGCTTTACCAGGGACTCGAAGGCAATGGCCATCATGAGGCCATCATGGCGGCCTCTGACGGCGCCTTGTGAGGTGCCGAAGAGAATGGAGAACAGCGTGATCAGAATACAAAAACCAAATGCCAGAGTCCCCTGGGATGCATTCGGAGAAAGAATCTCTGCGGTATCGGAGATGGCGCGAATTTGCAAGGCGATGAGGGGCGTGACGCCCACAAGAATAACCAGTGTGGTTGCCGTGCCGGCCCAGGGTGATCGGTATCTGAACGCAATCAGATCGGCGAGGGAACTCAATTGGTAAGTTCTGGTCAGGGCCAGGATGGGTTTCAACAGCAGGGGAGAGAACAGGAAGGCGAGGGAGATACCGATGGAATTAGCGAGATAACCATAGCCATCGCGCTGGGCATTGCCCACGGAAGTATAGTATGCCCACACGCTGGCAAACACCCCCAGAGACAGAACGTATGTCACCGGGTGGTGAACTATTTTATCGGGAATCCAGCCCCGATCGGTTATGAAGGCAATGCCGAATAACAGAATCAGATAGATACTGCCCAGGCCAATGATTGTGGTTAGTTCATAGTTCATCGGGTGATGGCCCAGTTAAGGTCAAAGCTCGTCGGAATCTTGCTCACGATGGGCCCAGCTGCCTACTGCTATGATGAGAAGACCGACCCAAAAGGGTCGGTACCAGGCGCCCCCTGGTTGATTGATCCAGTCCACACTCAGTAGAAACAGTAGATAGATAATAACAAGCAGGATCAACAGGGGACGGGGAATGTACACGCGTATGGGCCTATTTCGGTAGTTCCTGAGGGAGTTTAGCTAACTTGGGTACAGCCTGTATATCCCAGTGCTCAATTCCCCAGCGTAACTGGGCATCCGGGACGGTATTGAGGAGATTGGCCGGTGGCGCCTGCCCCAGTAAGGCCAGGCATTGATATATCAGAACAGACGAATTTTGCACATCGGCGGTCGGGGCGAAGCTTTGCTTGCTGAGCTTGTCTCCTTTCTCGTTCACTATAACTGGAATATGCCCATAACGCGGGGTGGAGTAGTTCAATAGGCCTTGCAGATAGACTTGTCGCGGTGTCGAATCCAGCAAATCGAATCCCCGCACCACGTGAGTGATGCCCTGATACTCGTCATCTACCACCACGGCCAATTGATAGGCGAACAGCTTGTCCTTGCGCAGAATAACGAAGTCGCCGATCTCAGTGCCCAGGTTTTGACCGTAGACGCCCTGGACCAGATCTTCAAATTCAATAAGCGTATTTCTGGTCTTTATCCTCACCGCATATCCATGCGCTGGGGGTGGGGCGCGGTGGCGACAGGTGCCATCGTATATGGGGCCACTGGCTTTAATTTTTGATCGCGTGCAGTCGCAGTGAAAACACAGATCACTATTCTGCAGTTCTTGAAGTGCCTGGGCGTAATTTTCCAGACGCTGACTCTGATAGAGGACCTCGCCGTCCCATACCAAACCCAATTGGGTCAGTTGCTTGAGGATCTGTGCGGCGGCACCCGGGGGTTCCCGGGGGGGATCAAGGTCTTCCATGCGAACCAGCCAGCGGCCGTGGTTTGCCCTGGCATCGATATAGCTGGCTACGGCGGCGATTACGGATCCGAAATGCAGGGGTCCGGTCGGGGACGGTGCGAATCTGCCAACATAGGGAGAGTCTGGTTTGCCGATTTGCGAAACCGGGTTGACTGAGACTGGACTGGTTGAATTGGACATCTTCGGTCGCGGCGATAGCGGCGGCGGCAGCCCTGGCCCAGTTTAGGTATATACCGGGCCGGATAAGATCAGATGCTCTCTAGCTGCCCAGCTGTTTTTCCTTGATTTCATCCAGGGTTTTGCAATCGATGCACTTGTTAGCGGTGGGTCGGGCTTCTAAACGGCGAATGCCAATCTCGATTCCGCAAGAGTCACAATAACCGTAATCATCCGTAGCGATCAATTCGACCGTGCTATTAATTTTTTTGATCAGTTTTCTTTCCCGGTCCCGGGTCCTTAGCTCAAGACTGAATTCTTCCTCCTGAGTCGCCCGGTCGGCAGGATCTGCATAGTTCGACGCATCGTCTTGCATATGATGTACGGTTCTATCGACTTCCTGCATTAATTCCTCACGCCAATCCAGCAAGATCTGTTTGAAGTGATTCCGCTGTTTTTCGTTCATATACTTTTCGCCCTTCACGGGCTTATAAGGAATGAAATTCTTAAGAACTGGTTGGGATTCTGNGCGCTGAGTGTTGGACATAATCATCGATGCCTCTTAATGCATCAAAAAGTAAAACCGTGAGACACGTTATTGGGGTGGCAGCTTTTACTCAANCTGACCACGCAAATCACGATTTTCGAGTGATAAAAAATTCTATACCAGCTTAATNAAAGCCTGCTTTGCCTGTGATCTTAAGCTCTGAATGCAGGCAACCAGGTTGCTCTATTTTCAGAAAGCTGGGTAAACTACCAGATTCTTTGCGCGGATGCCACAAAAAACGCATCAGAAGGTCTGCCGGCAAAGCCAAGGCGATCTCCCGCTTACAGATAACACTATCAGCACAAACCTGGCGTTTTATTCGGGTACACAGTTTGGCGATTTTGATACAGGTGCAGTGAATGCAGTACAAAGGCTACAAGCGGCAGCGCGCTGTTTCCAGAGTAAAGCCATTTCAGGTGATGACAGTCATGCATCAGGCCGCCGAGCTGGAGCAGCAGGGGCGCAAGATTGTGCACATGGAAGTTGGGGAGCCAGATTTTTCAACCGCCGCGCCGATAATCAAGGCCGGTAAGGCGGCCCTCGACAATGGGCTTACCAAGTATACGCCGGCTCCTGGCATCACTGCGCTCAGGGATTGCCTGGTGGATCACTATGCAAGTCGCTACGGTGTTAGCCTCTCGAGAGAGCGCATCCTGATTACACCCGGTGCCAGCGGCGGTCTGACGCTGTTGGCGAATCTGCTGGTGGCGGCGGGCGAGGGTGTGTTGTTAACCGACCCTGCCTATCCCTGCGTCAGGAATTTTATCCACCTGCTGTCTGCGCAGCCCCAGTTGATACCGGTTGGTAGCCAGCAGAACTTTCAGCCAACGATCGAACAACTGGATCAATATTGCCAGGCAAATACCACGGGTCTGTGGCTTGCCTCTCCCAGTAATCCCACCGGCACGATAATGGAGCGATCTCGTCTGCAGGCAGCCTGTGATTGGGCGCGTAAGAAAAATCTGCACCTGCTGGTCGATGAAATTTATCATGGTCTGCATTACGTCGATGATTTGCCCAGTGTATTGGAACTGGATCAGTCTTGTTTCGTTGTTAGCAGTTTTTCCAAATATTTCGGCATGACAGGTTGGCGGCTGGGGTGGATCGTCGTCCCCGAAGCCCATATTGAGATGGCGAACATACTGGCGCAGAATCTCTATATATCCGCTTCATCGATTGCCCAGCACGCCGCCCTCGCCGCCTTCGAAGATGAAACCAGGTTAATTTTTGAACAACGCCGGGAGGCGTTTCGTGGGCGCAGGGATTATCTGTCAGAGGCCCTTAAAGGCCTGGGTTTTATTCTGCCCGAGCAGACTCAGGGTGCGTTTTATCTATATGCGGACATTTCCCGGTTTTCCCATAATAGCGAAGAATTTTGTGCCGATATGCTACAGCAACATGGAGTCGCAATTACCCCGGGCACTGATTTCGGTGAGTGTAATGGTAATCAGTTTGTCAGGTTCGCCTTCACTACCAATATGGATAATCTGGAGCTGGCAGTAGCTCGCCTGCAGCGGGCTTTACAGTAGAGAGCAGGTGCTTGGAGCCAACCACAACACGTGTGCAAAACTTATGCAATTCGATCCCCCACTACAACATGGCAATCTTATAAAGCGATATAAGCGCTTTCTTGCCGAAATTGAACTGGACAACGGCGAGGTGATAACAATTCATTGTCCCAATACCGGGTCGATGAAAAATTGTCAGGCTCCCGGTAGTCGAATTTGGTATTCGAAGGCCAATAATCCCAAACGAAAATACCCCTATACCTGGGAGATTGTCGAAGTCGATGGACTGAATCTTGTGGGCATTAATACTGGCCGGGCAAATCGGCTGGTGGTGGAGGCCATTAACGCAGGAACGGTGCAACAGCTGCAAGGCTATCGGCAACTAGAAACAGAAGTGCCCTATGGCGAACAAAACAGCAGGATCGATATTCTGCTGCGCGGGGACGCTATTACAGGGAAACTGGCCGATTGTTACGTGGAGGTAAAAAACGTCAGCCTGGGAATGGGTAAGGGGCTGGGCCTGTTTCCTGATGCGGTCACTACTCGGGGCCAGAAACATCTGCAAGAACTCATGTCGATGTCGGCTCATGGCTATCGGGCGGTATTATTTTTTTGTGTGCAACACAGTGGCATCCAATGGGTCAGTCCCGCCGATGACATCGATCCTGAATATGGTCGTTTAATAAGGCAGGCTGCGAGCCAGGGTGTAGAGCTCATGGCCTACGAAGCGGTGTTCGATATAAACGCTTCAACGATTCAGCTGAGCAGGGAATTATCGGTGGTCTTATAGCACTTCCGTTTCGGCGGCAATCCGGGACAGAGGAGCCGCGACAGACTCCCTACTCAGGGCGCGGCGGACGCAATTGTCTGTCTTCGACCATTATTATTCCCTGTTCGATGATGAAGGGCACAGCTTGCAGATATTTGCCCTGGCAAGGCCCGGCCAGACATTGACCATCCTCAATCCGAAATAGCGCGCCATGGGTGGAGCACTGAATTAAGGCACCATCGGCGTCCAGAAAACGGTCTTCTTCCCATTCCAGCGGTGTGCCAAGGTGAGGGCAGCGATTAAAGTAGAGAGTGATCTGCTCATCTTTTTTTACTACGAACAGATAGAGGTTGTTTACCTCCAGTCCCCTGGAAGTTCCTTCTTCGATGTCGTCAACGGCGAGTAAGCTAATCATGGGCTGGGTTGGTTTGGATAGATCAAGATAAACTGGTTCAGGCTAATGCCAGCTCGAAATCTGCCAGCAGATCATTGCTCTCTTCGATGCCTGTTGAAAAACGAATCATGGAATCCGCTATCCCCATCGAGGCTCGTCGCTCGGCGCCCATTTCATAATAGATGGTATGGGCCACAGGAATAGCCAGGGTACGCGTATCCCCGAGATTGCTCGAAGAGATGATGGTCTCCATCTTATTCAGGAAATCGAAGCAATCGACCCCATCTACCAGGTCAATACTGAATATGGCGCCAAAATTTTTGAATAATTGCCGTGCGCGGCTGTGCTGAGGGTGGTCTTCGAGCCCGGGATAATACACATTTTTTATTTTGTCCTGCTGGCAACAGAATTCCGTTAGCAGCTTGGCGTTACTACATGCCCTATCCATTCGCAGGGGTAATGTTTCTGAACCTACGGCCAGATGATGCGCGGCCTCGGGACCCAGGGAGGCGCCCATATCCCGTAAGCCCTTCTTTTTGATTTGAGTCACGCCCCATAACGCAGGCTCTGCACTCCTGTAAATGTCGAGGATATTGTCAAAGTCTTGCCAGTCGAAGAGGCCGGTATCAGTTATAGATCCCCCCAGGGCGTTGCCGTGACCACCAATATACTTCGTCAGAGAATTGATGATGAGGCTGGCTCCCACTGTTTTTGGTAAAAACAGATGGGGCGATGTCATTGTATTATCGACGAAGTAGATCAGCTTTTTAGACTGACAAAGCTCGCCTATTTTCCGCAAGTCTGCAACCTGGGTGGCTGGATTGGCTATGGTTTCGACAAAGACCAGGCGCGTGTTCTCGGTAATGGCAGCCTCAACCTTGGCGACCTCCGTGGCATCGACGAAGCTGACTTCGATGCCCAGATTTTGCAAGGTGCCAAAAAGGCTGTTGGTATTGCCAAACAGGAACTCGCTGGAGACCACATGATCCCCCGCACGTAACAGGGACAGCATGGTCGAACTTATCGCTGCCATGCCGGTGGCGAAGACCACACTGGCAATGCCTTCCTCCATGGCACATACCCGCTGTTGCAGCGCGGTGACGGTCGGATTCAGCTGGCGACCGTAGTTATAGCCGGCGCGCTTGCCCTGAAACACCTCGGCTAAATGGCGAGAATCCTCATAGCCATAAGCAACCGACGGATGAATGGCTTTATGAAGAACACCATGTTCCGGCTTGTCTTTGCGGTCTGAATGCAAGTTGACTGTGGTAAAGCCTTTCTTGGCCATAGTTTGGGCTCTTTCGTCTGTGGCGCAAATGCTGGCGGAGTTATACACCAGCGCTTTTGATATTGGAAGCCAGGGCAGCGCGGCCGGCTGTTGCTCTACCCCAAAAATGGGATATCAGAAACAATCAGGGCCTGCCGGCGTCAGTTGTCACTGTTGTCGATCGGCACTGCCCTGGCACTGAATGCAGAGGGTCGCTTCCGGCTGTGCCAGCAGTCGCCGCAATGGGATGGTTTCATCGCAGCTGCCACAATATCCGTAATCATCCGCTGCCATTGCCTGCAACGCCGCCTGCACCCGCTGGTATCTTGTTTTGGTCTTGTGGCGGGTTGAAACCGCCATATTCTGTTGCTGCATGGCATCCATTCTGGAAATTCGACCGACGCTGGTCTGATCGAGGGGGACAATCTTGCTGGCTTCTACGCTGTTGCTGAGTTGTTCGCCCAGTTCCGCGTGTAACTCCAGCAGCAGCCGCTTTAATTGCTCAAGATTCCTTGCATTCAATGCTTTCATTCTTTCTCCGCATGGGTCCTGCGCCGTAACCTATCGAAATAAGCTCAGCGAACCGGCAGATCCCGAAAAAGAGGCCTGGCGTTTATCAATTCCTGAATTTCAGACAAGCGTTGTTGATACTCCTCGCTAGATCGATTCTGGTAGATGGCATTGAAATCTGATTCCGACAAGCCATCGCGGTTGTTGCCTACTGTCGGCATATAATCGGCCTCATTTTGTAGATTAGCCAGCCTTTCCTGCATCAACCGTGCGCTTCGAGCATCTCGCGTCGAATGACCTGCCATGGTAACGCCTACGGTATTCGCGGCCAGGTCTGAGAAACTGAAGCCAGACCGGTAACGGGCATCGTAGGCTTCCTTGGTGGTCGCGAGCATTTGTGCCAGGTCGGCACCCGCCGACGCGGTGATCGCGGCCATTGCCACCAGGTGCTGGGCCAAATCTTGTCGCCTGCGCAACCGTACCTCGATGAGTTTTGGATTGGGCAGGGATTCTGCTAGTTCTACCCCTATCAATTGTTCGATGTTTTCATTATTGATATAAATCGCCAAAGCCTGGAACAGGGTTCGATTTTCGGCAACCGGGTCGCTTCCGCTGCGGGACTTTTCAACTGCCGCGGTAAATAAGGGCACAAGAAACGCGTTCAGTGACACGGCGCGTAAATCAGAAGGTATCGCCGCCGCAATTGCCCCTATCCGTCGATAGTAGTCCATTATTCTTTGTTGATCCTGATCAGAAATAAATAATTGTTGGGCGTGGTTACTAATGTTGCTGATTAAGATTGGGTCCCATACCAATTCAACATCAATGCGGTCGGGTGAAACTGTCACCTGCTGGACTCTGGAAAGTAGCAGATTGAAATCCTGGTAGACGGTATTCGATGATTCCAGGCTTGCGCGAATTCGGCTTAGCGCGTACTGCAAAAAAACCTCGGGAACTTTTAATTTGCCGATCTGCAGGGACGCAAATTTCAGCAAGTTGCCACTGCCAATAAACTCCATCTGCAGGTTCAGAAATAGTGGCATGAGACGTTGGCCCAGGTTGACACTGAGGGCGGAGGTGAGTGTGTTTTCGTTCAATGCCAGTCGCGCCGCCCACCTTGGTGACCGGTCCATGACGCCGATGCTATAGCGCAGGAGCAGATTGAGTTCATCGGCGTTTAGTTGCAGTCTCTGCAGGCTCATACTCTGTGGTGACTGTGGCGCACCATCCAACAGTAGCTGTTCAATTTGTGAAAGTTCATCCTGGTTAAACGGCGCACTATTTGAAACTGTGGGTTCGGTTTCCACCGAAAGTATCATCAGCACAAGAGGGGCACTCACGAGCAGCACCAGCAGCGGTCGCAATAATTGCACTAAACTCTTGGATAACAGGGTGGCCATTAGAGAGTCCAGGGTCCAGGTCGAATTTTCTTAAGATTTGAATTCTGAGCCGATTAATATTGAAATATTGCTGCCAACAACAGCTAAAAGCAGGTTAACAAGGTGATTTTACTGACAAACCGCCCCTTTATCGCTATAAAGTATGACAAAATCCGCATTTTGCGTTTATTAGTGATGGAAATAATTTATTAATCAACGGCTTGGCGTTAATATTCAGCAGATTGCTGTCTTAGTAATGTGAAATGCTCCAGCTAAGGAGAGGATTATGAGTTTCTTGGGAAAGCGAAGGTCAGGCAATATTGGTGCCGGCAAGACGGCTCGCCGGGCCCTTATCGGGATCTGCATATTCCTGATTTTGGCTGCCTGTAGCTCACAGGCAGCCCGGGAAGCCGAGCTTGCCGCCGCAGAAGCGGTACGAGCGGCTGCTGTACAGGAATCGGCGCGACTGGAACAGGAGCAGGCGCGCCAGCAGGCGGCTGAGCAACGACGGCAACGAGAACTGCGAGCCGCAGAAAGAGCGCGCGAACAGGCAGAGCAGGAACGGCGGGCGGCAATAGCACGGGCGGAAGAGGAAGCAGAACAGCGTCGGCAAGAAGCGCTCGAGGCCGCAGAGCAGGCACAGTTAGCAGAAATTGCAGAGGCTGAAGCACAGCGGCAGGGAAATCTGGACCGGATCACCGAACTGGAGCGGCAGATCGCCGCAGTTCAGGCCAACGCCAGTAATGACGAAGCGGTGCGGCAGATATTGCAGGAAGCGATTAAAGTTGCCGAGGAGTTGCTGGATGTGCTTACCACCGAGCAAGCGAAATATGAAAATACCGATGCCGACGGAATTCCAGTCGAGCCTCTGGCCAAGGATTTGATAGCCGAACTGGAACAGCGTAAGGATGAACTGGTGCGGCAAGCCAGTTCAAGATGAGCATGCAGCTGCCTGAATCATGAGCGATAATGTCGTAGATTTCGAAACTTCAAAGCACAGCCACCTGCACAAACGCAAGGAAGCAAAGGTTGACGCGATCAAACGCGCTTTTCGTAATGCCCGGGGTGAAGCCGATCCCGATCAGCCCCGTTCGGGGGGCAAACCGGGTCGCAAAACCAGGCGCGAATAAAAACCATTTCCCTGCCTGAAATTCCATCCTCTAGCGTCAACCTCTACTCCCATAAACTCCTGATCCCGAGCCCAGTTATGGCCCCAGGTGCGCTTTTTTTGTAGTGCCTGTTGTGGTAAAGTGCGCGCCTTCGAAATAATAGATATTCCATTGATCTGGGGAGAGATTGCTAGATGCCGGGCATAACAATTACAGTGTCGACAATTTTAGGTTTGTTCGGTTTGGGGATTGCTTTCTTTTTTATGAAGCAGGTGATGGCTGTACCGCTGGATATGGGGCTTCAAGAAAAAGATAGTAAGCGTTTAAAGTTTATTCACGGGGCCATCGCAGATGGCGCCATGGCGTTTTTGAAACAGGAGTATAAATTCCTAACCATCTTCATGCTGGCTTTCGCCGTTATTATCGCCCTGCTTATCGATGATGCCCACACCCCTGATCTGAGGGAAGGCATCTATACGGCCCTGGCCTTCCTCTTCGGCGGCGCTATTTCCATCGCCTCTGGCTATATTGGCATGAAGGTCGCGGTACAGGGCAATGCCCGCACCACGGTGTCGGCGAAGAATGACATCGGTAGTGCCTTCGATGTGGCAATCAATTCCGGTGCCGTCATGGGATTTGCCCTGGTCGGACTCGCTACCCTGGGCCTGGTCATCATCTATGTGGTGATGAGTGCCCTGATGTCTGATCTGGGACCCGATAATAGCCACATCCTGATGGAAGTCATCGCCGGCTTTGGCCTTGGCGGTTCTACCATTGCCTTGTTTGCCCGAGTTGGTGGTGGCATATTCACCAAGGCGGCAGATGTTGGTGCTGACCTGGTTGGTAAAGTCGAGCAAGGCATTCCCGAAGACGATCCTCGCAACCCGGCGGTGATCGCGGATAATGTGGGTGATAACGTCGGTGACGTGGCAGGAATGGGCGCCGACCTTTTTGGTTCCTGTGCAGAAAGTACCTGTGCGGCGATGGTCATCAGCGCTATTGCCTTCGCGGCCGATCCGAACGCCCTGCTATATCCGATCCTCATCAGCGCTGTGGGAATTCCAATCAGTTTGATTACAAAATTAATGGTCACGGTAAAAACCGAAGACGATGTCGCCCCGGCACTGATGAAGCTGCTGATTATCTCCAGCGCGCTGATGGCGTTCGTGATGTACTTCTTCACCACGGCATTGATTCCCGAAGTTTTCGATTTGAACGGCGAGCAGTACAGCAATATGGGGGTTTACTACTGCTTCCTCGCCGGGCTAACCGCGGGATTGACCGTAGGCTTGCTCACCGGCTACTACACTTCTGAGAAATTTGCGCCGGTGCAGGAAGTGGCCAAAGCCTGTGAGACCGGTGTTGCTACCAACATCATCTACGGTTTGGCACTGGGCTATAAGAGTACCGTGTTGCCTTACTTGGCCATCGCCGTCAGTATTTTCGTTTCCTGGGAACTGGCGGGCATGTACGGCATCGCGATCGCGTCCCTGGGCATGCTGGGAACCCTGGTTCTTACCCTGACTATCGATGCCTATGGGCCGGTTGCAGACAACGCCGGTGGCATCGCTGAGATGGTGGGACTGGAGAAGGAAGTACGCCGTCGCACGGATATTCTGGACTCTGCCGGCAATACCACGGCGGCAATTGGTAAGGGCTTCGCCATCGGCGCCGCCATCCTGACATCGCTGGCACTGTTCGCCGCCTTCATCACCATAGCTGGCACCTTGCGAGGTGAAGCCATCACCATGAGCCTGCTCGATCCTCTGGTTTTCACCAGCTTGTTCGTGGGTGCGGCTCTGCCTTTCCTGTTTTCGGCGATGACCATGAAGTCGGTTGGCAAGGCTGCATTTGCCATGATTGAAGAAGTTCGTCATCAGTTCAAGACGATCCCGGGCATCATGGAGGGGACCGGTGAGCCGAATTATGCTCGCTGTGTCGCAATTTCGACCCAGGCAGCATTAAAAGAGATGATCGCGCCGGGCATATTAATCATGGGTTCGCCCCTGGTTGTTGGTTTTCTGTTCGGCGTAGAAGCCGTCGCTGGTTTGCTGGCGGGATCTCTGGTTACCGGTGGCGTACTCGCCATCGCTTCTTCCAACAGCGGCGGCGCCTGGGATAACGCCAAGAAGTACATCGAAGCTGGAAACCTTGGGGGCAAGGGCTCGGATGTGCATACTGCCTCCGTGGTAGGTGATACAGTGGGGGATCCGATGAAGGATACTTCCGGGCCGTCACTGAATATCCTGATAAAACTGTCAGCTATTTTGAGCCTGGTGTTTGCGCCATTCTTCGTGCAATACGGTGGTATTCTCGTGGGCTAGACAGGGTAAAGGATAAAAAAAGGGTCAACTGACCCTTTTTTTATGCCGGTAGCCTGTCTAGCCCACGAGAATACCACCGTATTGCACGAAGAATGGCGCAAACACCAG
>PCCP01000060.1 GCA_002731775.1 Gammaproteobacteria bacterium | reverse complement strand
ATGCACCCTTCGCGCCTTCTCGTGCGGCAGCGTGGACCCCCAGGGATCAACTGCAGCAGAGATTGCGATTACGCGCTCCGTTCAGGTCGGGAATCAGGTTGAAGGTATTACAGGAGGCCTGGAAGTGGAAGTCGATGAAAACGACCCGCCGAGCCCGGAGTAACATCATGCGCACACAGAAACCAATACTGCTGCCCCGCCTCCTTATTCGCGGCAGCCACTCTTGTTCTAATGCTGTCGATCACGCAGCCGGCTCAATTCTTGCTCTACACTAAATAATGATATGGGGGTTGCTTACAACAGTGGGCCGAATTTGAGGAGTAAGATAATGACAAAAGTTTTTCGCCTCTTTTGCCTTGGGATTTTTCTGTCGTTGGCACTGCCGGCCACAGCTCAAGTCGGGCACCCGGCCAAGGGATCCTGGACCGGCTACTATGGTCCCAATGATTCCGATCAGCGGCGCTTCCGATTATTGTTAGACTGGACAGGTAGAGAGATCACGGGTGTTATCAACCCCGGTAGAAGGGCTATAAGCCTGGATAAGGTGGAGCTAGATTATTCCACCTGGATGATGACCTTGGAAGCCGTTATGCCCCTGAATGGAGGCACAGCGCATTTCGTGGTGACAGGAAAGCTTGAAAACCTTGGCTCATGGACCAACCGTCTGTATTCAGGGATCTATACTTTGGGCGGTGAGTCCGGCGAGTTCTGGCTTTCGATAAACTAAAGTAGCGCCAATAATTTTGGAGAAATCACCGGTGAAAGCGAAGATTATCCTATTTTTAATCGCACTCTTTGCGGCTTATAGCCCCGCTGCGGTATTTGCTCACCATGCTTTTGCGGCTGAATTTAATTCCAATTCCCCCATCGAAGTGGAAGGTACTGTTATAAAAATTGAATGGACCAATCCTCACACCTATTTCTATATAGAAGTCGAAACTGAAGATGGTGATTTCGAAGAGTGGGCAATGGAAATGGGTAGCCCAAATGGATTGGTGCGTCGGGGATGGAGTCGCAATAGCTTGAAGATTGGTGATGTGGTGACGGTAACCGGCTCACGTGCCAGAGATGGCAGAGCCAAAGCTAGTGCTGAGACCGTGGTGCTCGATTCTGGCCAGCGCTTGTTCGCGGGAACCAGCCGGCCAGATTTCGAAGAAGACGATAACTAAAAATAACCATGGGACTCTATCGTGCTTATTCAATATGTTAAGAGACTAATAGCTGTTGCGGCCATTGTCGTACTTCAGTTAGCACTCTCAGCTACAGCCCTGGCCCAACCAAGTGATCCAGAACTTGACCGCACTATTCCAACACCACACTTAGATGACGGTAAAGTAGATCTTGGGGGAAAAGGTGTATGGAGCTTACCCTGGATAAGGGATTTTGCAGAGCGAATTGTCCGTGGAGATGGAAACTCCTCGGTGCCTTTCCTGCCCTGGACAAAGGCCATGCACGAATACAATGCTTCTAACAACGTTGCCTATGACCCCGAAGGATTTTGCTTACCACCAGGTGGCCCACGTTCCATGGGCACACCGTACCCCATTGAAATAATTCAGCATCGTGACCGTATCATTATTATCTTCGAAGGCGGTGGTCATGTATGGCGGGAAATCCATATGGATGATCGCCAACATCCTGATAAGGAAACACTCAATCCCAGTTATTTTGGTCACTCTGTGGGTCATTGGGAAGGTGATACGCTGGTGGTTGATACGGTTGGGTTTAACGAAAAGACCTGGCTGGACTTCGGTGGCCACATGCACTCAGACCAACTACATACTATTGAATACATCACCAGACCTGATAAAAATACGCTTCATTATGAAGCCACCATTGACGATCCCGGTGCCTACACAGAACCCTGGACAGTAGCCTGGGATATCAACTGGTCCGAGGGGCAGGAACTTGCTGATTATATCTGCCAGGAAAACAATAAATATATGATTGACCTCACTGACGATTTCGGTAATCCCTTTTTTGAAACCACAACCATCGCACGCTAGAAAGAAAGGGAAATAAAGGGAGTCAGATGCAATGAAAACCAGAATTGTTATTTTAACGATTTTCCTACTCGTGATCGCCTTCACCACAGACATCGAAATTACCGCAGATGCGGCCGGATCAGGGTATACGATGCCAGCGGCGCTAGGCGCAGACGATATCCCCGGCGATATTCTCGAGCAATCTCTCGCCAGATTGCCTCAGGTGCAAAGAGGGGAACTCGACGCCGCTGGTCGTGACGCCTTCGACACCTACGTCAGCCCCGGCACCGGTTATGAAACCGGTCTGCGCGGACCTATAGGTATGTGGATGCACAGCCCGGAGCTGGCCAAGGCCATGTTTGGGGTCAGGCAGCGAGTGCGCTATGGCTCCGCCAAGGATCAGCGACTCACCGAACTGACTATTATCTCCACGGCCCGGGAGATCAACAATCAATACGAGTACAGCGCCCATGAACCGCTGGCCAGAGCCGCAGGTCTCGAGCAGGAGATTATTGATATCGTGCGCTTTCGAAGAACGCTCGATGACTCGCTTGCCATCGAAGGCTTTGGGGAGATAGAGAAGGTCATTGTCCAGTTCACCCGCGAACTCATCAGCGAGGAAAAAGTGAGCAGCGCAACCTTTGCCCGCGCCATCGCCGAGCTTGGTAACGAGGGGGTAATGGATTTAACCGGCTTGATTGGCTATTACAGCTTTGTCGCCATGACCCTGAAGGCCTTCGACGTACAGAGACCGGTGGGCAGCGAACTGCTACTGCCACTACGCGTCGACTAGGCAGATACCAGGGGCCCCGGCTCATTACAACTGGAAGTCCAAATACGGCGGCCTGGAGGCCTCAGATATTAAGCGGCTCAAAGAGCTTGAAGATGAAAATCGCCGTCTCAAGTAGATGTACGCTGAATTGAGCCTGGACTACAAAATTCTCAAGGATATTGTTGAAAAAAGCTGTAAAGCCAGTTGCTCTAAGAAGTTAGGGCAGTGTTGATAAACGATCTGATTAGAGAAGCGTCTATTCCGGCCGGAGGCCATTGAGAAGATTCTTAAACATCTTAAAGACAAAGCCCTGGCTGACAGCACAGCGCGGCTTCCCCCAAGTCGAGCACCACCACAGATTGAATTGTTTGAGCACACTTAAATTCCAACATTTTGCAATTGCTGCCATCGAAGGTGGCGAGGCAGACTGCTGCTTGAATTTTTGAATAATTCAAAACGACTAATCACAGAGTAGTTCAAGCGTTGGATTGGCCAATGTCGTGGCACTTTAGGGAGATTTCAGTGGAGTACTGAGACAGGCAGGAGGGTAGTTCCTAACAAAGAAGTTGTAGACTTAGAGGGAGGTAGCTTTTATTCTACTTATACTCTTCGGATATGTACCCCGTCTGGCCCTATTGTACATATGAAGGCTGACGGCATCGGGCAGTGGATGACACTGCTAAACGAATAGAGGAATTTGCAAATGAAATCACTGGTACTCTCGAGTTGTCTACTACTGACTTTACCCGGTGTTGCTTTTGGAGAAACGCATAAGGATGTGCAGGCGGCGTTAGATTATCAGCTGCGGGAAAACACTTGTTCGAAACCCAAGGTCATCGCATCTAATACATCTGCCAGCGCACCCGCCCAAGCCGCGGGTAGTGCCTCCTTTTTTGTAGGCACCGGTACCGCAGAAGTTACTGAAGTGGATAGTTATACACGCAGACGCCAGGAAAGAAAGGAATCTCGCTGGAGAAGCTGCGTCGCTGAGTATAAGGCCAATTTACTGAATGACATGGAAGAACTGAAAAGTAGTGCCAGGCATGGAATAACCCAGGCGCAAGCAAATACTATACTGACGAACATGGCTATGATCCAAGAGGTCTACCTGACAACCGATGGTGTCCTCGAGCAACCAGAGGAGGTTGAAAATTCCGAGAAGTCCGACAACTAACTAATTAAGGGGATAGGCCATTTTTTGGATTAGTGCTGTAGTAAGCCTATCTCAAGAATGGAAACCGTGGTCTGTCCCTATTTATTCCGTACCGTTGAATAGTTCGGAAGATCTTCCAAATTTTCTATGCCATCTTTCGCGTCAGCTTCGAGTCTCGTGGAACGCGAGCGCTTTATCAGCGAGCTGGGCAGTCCTCTGCGGCTCGAAGTTGCTGAGCGAGGAATTCAATAGAGATGTGCTGGGAGATAGTACCGGTGCGGTATCCGGTTTATTTAGCGCTGCCTGACTCTCATTTTCTGACATTTACTGTTGCAGAAAAAAGGCGACCCGAAGGTCGCCTTTTTATTCACCTTAAGCGCTAGTATCGATAGGTGACTTCCAGTCCGTAGAGGCGCGGTACTGTAGTTCCGGAGGTGTGTCGAAAGAACTCAGCTTCGCCTTGCCTAAGGATTTGCAGGTTACCGATATCATCGAAGACGTTATTGATAAATCCGCTGGCAATCCAATTGCTGTTTTGCGATGTCCAGGTGGCCCGCAGATCCAAACGGTCATAGGCCTCAGCCATTTCATTTGCCGATTCGAAGGGCGAATAGAAGACATCATCAATCCAGCTATACACACCGAATAATTCCAATTGAGCTCCGCCACTCAGGTTCATCACATAGCTTGTCCAGTATGTGGCCTTACCCTCGGGTACCTGCTGAAGCTGGTAACCCTTGATGTTCTGGGTAAGCTCCAGGAATTCGGGATAGAGAGACTCGGGTACAGAAGCGCGACCCGGATCCATCATCTCCAGCGTCTCAGTGTATTTGCTTGGGGTATAACTGATGTTACCACCCACAGCCCACGCGTCGTTAACATAGTAAATTAACTCCGCTTCTATCCCCTTGATCTCGGCGCCGGGCGCTTCCATTATCGAGGTCGTGGTGCCACCACCGGGAAGCGTCGAGACTTCACGGGCGAATGTATGGATATTCTCGTAATCGTAGTAGTAGAACGAGCCATTGAGTTGCAGGGTGTTATCCAGCCATTGGGTTTTGTAGCCGATTTCATAGGCGATTAACTCCTCCGGCTCATAGGCTTGCGTCGTACTGAAATACACGAGACTAAAACCACCAGAACGGTAACCGGATGTTGCTGAAAAATACATCATCGCATTATCACTGATTTCCCAATCGAGATTGATCCGTGCCGTCACTTTTTCGTCTTTTCTCTGCGCGGGTCTATAGACGCTGAGGGCAAAGGGTATGCCACCATTAGTTACTTTCTCGGTCGGTTTGATGAGGCTTCCGGTGCCATCATCCACCAGGCCGCCGTTGATGCGATTAACTACCGCCAGACCCCCGTAGAGCGCAAGAAAACTATCTGCGCCGGTCTCGCCATAAAGCCAGGCATTTTCCTCTGCCTCGATATCGTCCCAGGCGTAGCGTGCCCCAAGGGTCAGGGTAAATGTGTCATTAATATCCCAAACCGCCTGGGTGTAGGCTGCGAATGCCTCCCGTTCGGTCCGAGTGGTATATAGAAGCGAGCTAGCCGTTGAGTTAATCCCATGAATCACATTAAGGTCCGGATTGGACCCATCATCTCCATACCAGCCGGATAATTGCAGGTTATTGCCGCCGTGGTTGGGCTGACACGAATCTGCCGGGCTAGCCACGTTACAGGAGGCCCGGGCACTAAACAGCGTGACCATAGGTGCTCCTCCGAAAGCCAAATTGGTCGCACTGATGCCTGCTAAAAATGGCGCCCCGATGGCACCAGCCGCACCTGCGCTCAAGGCAGTGTTGTCTATATAGGGGTCGGTAAAGCGCGCTTCGCCAATGGAGGAGTAAAAGTCACCACGTTGATCGATGGTGGCATCGTAGGTGAAGATGCCCGAGGTAATCGACAGGGTATCACTGACATCGTAAAACGCCTGTAGTTCGTGGGAAGTGTATTCTGCTTCGTGATTCACGTAGAACTGGGAATCGTTAAACATACTTGCAGTGTTGTCATCGTCAGTGGTGCGCTCGTAAGTCAAGCGGTTGTATCCAAACAGATACTTCACTTCCAGAGCCTCATTAACATCCCAACTGACGTTGAATTGAGTGCCTTGTTGACGAAATTCCTCGCGGTTCAAACCATTCGTTGCAGCGCAAACGTCTTTACCCTTTATGTCGCCAGGGAACACGCAATCATTGTATGCGGCAAGGCTCGCTGGTGAAGTCTGATTGAATCCGTCCAACGAAGCGATGGCATTTTGCTGCCCACCGAAATCGCCAAAGTCAATGCCAGGACGGACGCGTTGGGCCTGATCGTTAGCCCCAGAACCTGGGTTGGTGAAGTTGAAAATCGGTTGATTCTGATCATAAAAGTTACTGCTGTCGTAGTTGGCCGGATCGGTATTAGTGGGATCGATGAAACGAAAGCCCGGTGTAAGCCAGGTGTTGCGGCTACCCACTCCCGATTCGTTCAAAACTACCAGCCCACCACCGTTGGCACCACCAAAGGATCGGTCGATATCCATAAAATTCTGGCGCAGATTGACTTCTATGTCNTCTCNNGGTGTCCACTGGAACTGCACAGCGACATTCTCGGTGCCGAGACCGTCGAGATCTCCGCCGCCGATATCATCAATGACGCCGTCACGATCGCGCACGCTGAAGTTGACGCGGCCGGACAGGCGATCTTCAATCAGGGAGCCATTCAGCATTCCATAGGCTTCCTTGGTACCGTAGTTGCCAATGATGGAACTGAACGCGGCATCAAAATCGTGACTGGGTTCATTGTAGAGAATGTTGATGGCACCACCGACGGCGTTCCGTCCGTACAGAGTACCTTGTGGACCCCGTAGAATCTCGACACGCCTCACATCCCAGAAAGTCGCTGCGGTCGCCGTTAACAGGTCCTCAGAATAGATACCGTTCATGTAGGTGGCGACACCGGGGTCGCCGCCCAGGGCACGAAAATTTCGACCTACACCCCGTACCGTGGCGTCATAGGGCTGAATGGTGGTTGCTGGTATGAAATTTTGGAGATCTTCCTGATTTCGAATTCCAAAATCTCCTAAGAATTCCTCAGTTAAAGCGGTAATGGATATTGAAGTGTCCTGAATCGAAGCTTCTCTGCGCTCCGCAGTGACAATCACCTCTTCAATGCGTCTTACGTCATCATCCTGTGCGAAGAGGACTGTGGGTGCGTAGGAGAGGCAGAAGAGCGCAGATGCGACCAGTAGGCGCGGAACTCCTTTGTCTAGATAATTCATAAAAACCCCCTTGTATAGTTTGTTTATTGGAGAAGGCTTAAGACACAATTCAAGTAAGTTAACAGTCTAAAAAATCCAATTTTGGATTTATGGCGCCATTCTCAATCTCAGAACATCGCGCTTAACCATCAACAAAACATGGAAAGTGGGCCCCTTCCCCTTTAGGGCTGCAAATCCCAGATCTAACTGGGAATAAGTTATTTCACTAAATAGCTACCGAGTTGCCCGATAAGCCCCAAAGCTCATCAGTAGAAAAACCAGCAAGAGCCCAAATACGCCTTTTAACTACAGTGAGACTCTATCTTGCTTTTGTGCGTACGAATTAACGCCCCTTCGAATACAAGGGAATCGGCGAACTAGTTAATTTTAGGAACTGCTAACTACGAATGATTAGCTTGAGAATGCTAGGCCAATGATCCGCGGCACTGACAAACTAACACGCTGTAGAGACAAGTCAACAATGGATTAGAAAAGCTCCCCCCAAAATATTGACAAATTAACTCTCTAAATCCGTAAAAACCTCCATTTGGGTTCAATTCGGCCCCAGCGTCTGCCTATTTTGCGCTTCGCAAGAAAATCCAGTAGCAGACAGAGCGGCGAATCAAAGGGGTCAGAGTCACTTGATTCAGACAACAGCCAAGATGTAGCCAGCCAGCGCTGTAGTGGCAATTACTGCTGCTGCCAATAGCCAAAATTTCTTATTGGCCTTGGAAGGATCATTTTTGGTTCGGGGTCGAAATCCTGCGTCGGTATTAACGCGAAACATGTACTCCACTGGGCCGAAGGTGAAGGTGTCGCCATTGGACAAGTAATGAGCAAGCACCTTACTCCCATTTACGTAGGTGGCATTGGTAGAAATTACGTCCACCAGTTTCCAGGTCCCCTGTTCGAATACTATCTGAGCCTGATGCTCAGAAACGCTGGGGTCATCGATAAAAATGTCCATCTCCGGATCTCGTCCCATTTGCCAAACTGTCCTGGCGTCTGCACTAGTTGCAAGGATAATGGTTTTGCCGCTGTCTATTCCTCGCAGGCCAATTAGTGCAGGCTGATCCAGCTTTTCCGATAGAGCCTGGTCAACCCCAACCGAAACTTGCTTTTCCTTCTGCGCACCCAGATTCTTATCCGGGGCGTTCACATCCATTATTACTGTGCCCTGCCCCGGTTCCTCATGTACTGCCCAGGACAGTGGCGCCTTTTTCTTGCTTCGAGTACTTCCCTCTACCACCACGTTTTTCTCACTCGAATCAAGCTGAGATTGCGCGTGCACATCATCATCGTCGGTGGCGAATTCCGCTACCACCAGAAACTCCAGCCGATCGAATCGAATGATGTCGTTATAGCGGAGTGCCTGCGGCTCTTGCTCCAGGCGATTGCCATTGACGAAGGTGCCATTGGTAGAATTGAGATCTTCCACATGAGGCACCTTGCCCTTCATAAATAGACGCGCGTGGGCCCGAGACAGTCCCTTGTCGGCAACCACGGCATCACCAGTTGAGTCCCGCCCAATTTTAATCTCTTCATCGATGACAAAGCGGTAAGCACCATCGAGGGACTTAATTGCAAATTGGATTTCTGCGCTCATTGTCTGTTACTGGTTCTCATGTACAAGTGGAGAGCCTGGTTACTAATTTGAGGAATCATCAGCAAAATATTGGTCAACCTGTCGCGCAATCCTCACGAACCGATCGGCGTTAAACAATACAAATCCTCGCTCGCCAAAATCTTCGAGCACCATCGCTTGAAACAGGGCATCAAGTACCGACTCATATTGGTCTGCCTGTTGCAGACGAATAGTAATGCCATCGATGGCCATCAAGGCCTGCTCCGCCACGGCATAATCCCGGTAGTCACCATTCGCCGCGTGTTGGATGAGGTTGCGCCGGATGCGTCTCAGTTCATCATCGGTATATTCCCGCGTACTGAATTGCAGGCTAATCCCCTCGATATAAGCATGCAAGTTTTCGGCAGCGTTGCGAATGGCTGGCTTGCTCACTACAGAGGCCTGATGCAATAAGTTTAGCAATCGATTCATCTCCGGCACTCGATCGATGGACACCACTTCGAGTAGGCTGGTTACCATCTGGAAACTTGAATCGTTCAAACGGATGGTTCCCGGTGGCAGGTTGGCATGCTGGCCTGGTATCCAGCGCTTGTCTTCGAGGGGATGATGGCATGCCTGGCAATCATAAAAATACAATTCTGATTGCATTGAGTCATTGTCCACGACGTAGGTATTAATCAACTCTAAAGATTGCATCGCCATTTCCAGTTGACCAGTAATCCAGACGCCAAGCCCAACCAGCGCATTCTTGCGCTCCCGATAATCCTCATCGACTCGATAATGTGCCGGCTGCAAGGCAGAATACGCCTCCAGTTCGAAACTTAAACGTGGGTGACCTGCCCCCATGATTAGATGGGATGCCAATTTGGTATCGCTGCCATTGTGACAGGACAGACACAGGGTCGCCTGAGCAAACGGATTTTCGGTTGGAAACAGACCACGGGAAATATTGTCCTGGTGCGTCGAATTTTCTCGATGACTGTCCAGCCAGTTCTCCGAGCCACCATGACAGGCTTCACAGCCAACACCATCACTGAGCAGAAACTCTTCTCCGCGCAACGATTCGGGTACGTTGTCGGTATGACAGTCCAGACAAATTTTAGCACGATGCGGGGGTTGTTCGAGGCCAAGATTTTCCGCCATCAGTCTCGAGGCGGGAGTCAGCAGGCTGTTGTATGCCCTGGAGTGTAAATCCTGATTCAGCCAGGTGCGATACTCGGTCATCAGAACATTATCCTGCTCAGACGCCGAGGGCTGACCATGGCAAACACTCGACGCACAAGTGGCAACGCCCATATGCACAAAGCCATCCGCTTCAGGCAAGGTCCCACCCTGGAAGAACCTTTCCTGCTGATTGCCCTGGGCAAGGGCGTAGACAGCGATGAAAACTGCCAATAGTCCCAATGTTAGCCGGAAAACTGACTTGATTTTGTGGATACCCATGACTGCCTGACTCACCTCATTTTGCTGTTCAATTGGCGTTGTCTCTCTGGTCATTTACAAACCAGGGATTTCCGTCGCTATCCAAGTACAGTGATTGCATCTCATCCTGGTTGAGTGGCCTCGAGCCCTTGCGTCCGAACACGGCTATCTGCTCTCCAGTCTCATCTACACCTCTGTCCCTGGCCAGGCCCCTGGACAAACTCAGAGCCGGCTTCTCACTGGGGTAATGCGCGATAATAACGGGTTTGGGTGCTGGACTAAATCCATAAAATTTTGGCTGACTCGATGGCGACGTTAACTGTAATACCTTCATGCCGCCAATGCCATCCGCCACATAGGCAAACAGGGATGCATTGGTGGTGCCCACAACCACATCTCTGCTATCGCGCAGTGGGATAAAATTGCCCTGGTCGCTCTCGCCGCCGCTAAACTTCTGTAGCAGCTTCATCTGATCGGGTTGTTTCACATCCACGATCGCCAGTCCATCCGCACCGGCTGCGACATAGGCATAGGTACGTGCGACATAGACCCGATAGGCCTCATCCAGGGCAATCGTATTGTCTTGCAATAGAGTGGGTTGTTGCACGTTGGTCACATCCACGACTTGCAAGCCTGCAGCGTTGGTAACGAATAAGTACCTGAACTGCAGGGCTGACGCCCGGACTCCATCCATGGGCACGACAGCCACCAGCTCCGGAGCGAACGGCTTATCCAGATCTACCACCACCAGACCCTGCGCGGCCGCAATATACAGCATGTGACCACCGACGGTGACATGCCTGGCACCGTCCAGCACACCACCGGGATTCCAGGTTAACGCGCGCTCCAGGTAGTTGTTACGTGGCTCGCCATCGGCGAAGGTATTGATATTGATCAGAATCAGCCCTTCCTCGCTATCGGTGACTACAGCGTAGTTATAGATAGGGTGGAACGGCAATTCCTGGTTATCTTCGCGCATCAGATCGCCTTCGTTGCGAGGTGGATGCACCGGTTGGCCAGCAGGCAAGGCGATACAGGTGGCGTTAGCGGTGGCAATCTGGGCATCCTGGCCCAACGGGCTCACCGGTGCGGTAATAATTCGCTGTGATACACCCTTGTTGGCAATTGACGCCACATCGTAAACCTGTACACCCTGTGACCCCTGTGCCACGTACAGATACTCACCACGCAGCTGCAAACACTGCACCGTTCCGGCATCGTGTTGATGACTGGTTTGAAGAATTTGTTGCTCTTCGAGATGGTCATTAAACCAATCCGGATAGGCATACTGATGCAAATAACTGCCTATCACCGCCTGCGGTTCATCCCATTCGGTTACCTGCACCGCACTGATGCCTCCATCTCCACCCACCCAGGCGTTATAGCCGATGAAATTGATGAAGTTGGTACCCATCAACAATAACTGCGACATGATGGCGTTGTTATCGTTGCTTGCGGACAGGTGACAATCGGAACATGTCTTGGTTTCGGTTTTTCTGACGGTGTGGGGAAAATGCGGATTGAACGCCTGGGAGCTGTAACCACTGGCGGCGATAGGTGGCTGCTGGATGTAGATCTTCTCTCGGTTGGCGTTGGTGGATGACAATACCAGTGCCGAACTCGAGCGTACCGGTGCGATCTTGCCGCCATTAGCAGGACTGCGTCGACCCAGGCTGAATATCTGATCGCGTAACACCTGCGGGTTATAGGTGGCGAAGTTGCGGCTGATGCCGCCTTCGAAGTGATGCCGCTCGGTCATCCAGTTTGCCTCGATGGGCAGGTGGCAGCCACCGCAGCTGGTGGTCCAGGATGTGTGGCAGCTGTAACACTCCATATTGCTGTCGGTATGGGCCAGATTGCTCGCATCCGTCGCATCACCCCAGGCTTGGGTTTCTGTGTCTTTACTCATGAGCTTAGCCCGGGCGGCCTTTGCATTGTACTGTGGATGACTTTCATCGACACTGTCTCTCACCAGACTGACTACCCACTCAAGCTCGGGATCGAGGGCGGCGCGTTGGATCAACTCTCCGCCAATCCACTCGAAACGCAGACGACCATCCGGCGTACGGGAAGCAGATAACAGGTCGGTGCCCCCGCCCAACGCTGCCGGACCCGACGTGTAGAGATTAGGATATTCCAGGGCGGTGCCATGGCAATCCACGCAATCAATTTCTACCGCCAGCGCCACCTCGCCGTAAATATGTCCGTTGCCGTGATTGTCCTGGCTAAAATGACAGTCCGTGCAATGCATACCGGCATCGAGGTGTATCGACGACATATGCACGGCTTTATCGAACTTGTCGGGATCGTCATCCGCTACTATTTTGCCGTCCGCATTCAATAGATTGCCATCCCGATCACGCTTGAATATCGCCCTGAAATTCCAGCCATGGCCGTGATAGTCGGCAAACTGAGTATCATTCAGTTGTGGATTTAATTCCGATACTTGCTTGAGAAACTCGAGGTCTCCCCAATTCCCCCTCGCCGCGGCTGCTTCCGGATTGCGATCGTTGATCTCACGTATTTCCTCCGCTGTAGGGTACTGCTGTTGTTCCGGCCACATGGTCGGGGCGTCGGCTTCGTAGTCCCACATGGTGTAACCCAGGTAGGAATTAACGAACATGTTGGGTTGGTGCATATGACAAACCATACACTGACTGGTAGGAATGGCACGTGTAAATTCGTGCTTGATGGGGTGACCTGACTCCTCTTTCGATATCACCGGGTCAACGGTCTGACTCTGTCCAGTATGTCCGGCCTGTGCATAGGGCCCCGAATGGGCCGGATCTCTGTCGTTGGCGTATACGACATGGCAGGAGGCACAGCCGGAATTTCTATAATCTCCTGGCTGATCGTTGGTACCCATAAACCAGGTCAGCGGATCATTGAGTCTCGTCTTCGTAAGATTTATCAGCGGAACCGATATTCTGCCCCCGGTGCCCGGGCCGCGATTGGACTGGCGAATATCCGGCCGCCCAGGTTCTTCCAGCCGCTGAATCAAACCGAGACTATTTGGATTGCCGGTTTCTGGAAACAAGTTTGTTATATTCCTGCCACCGCCTTCAAACACCCTGAATATATCGCCAGGCTTGACTGTTTCCCAGGCCGGCAGCGGTAATAATTCGGGAAGAATCCCGGCAGTCGCCACCTGAGATCGTAACTCAGCAGGAATCACCGGTCCTTTTATCGTCGTGGCTTCGCCATTGCGATCATAGGACTCACCCAGAATATAGTTTTTGAAGGGCAATATACCGTTGTTGTAGGCGGCTCCTCCCCAAAACATGGCGCCGGTTGCATGCAGGCTGGTTTTTGCCGCGTTGATTATCGCCTGATGACAGGCACCACAGGCCTCGTCTGCAATTCGATAATCGGAAGGATTGATAAAGCGCACATATTCCGGGCTTTCATGGTTCAGCAGGGTATAGGAACGTTCCGGATTCCGACTGCTGGGAAAGTCGGTTTCTCCGGGATAGAGGGGTAAGACATGCGCTGCATCCCTCAGCTCGGTGTAATGTGGATTATCTCTGCCAATGCCTGCATCAATGGAGATAGAACCATCACCGCCGTGGCAATCAACACAGGCCAGATTAACGGCGCTGCTGCTATGCATGGTCTTCTGATCGGATTCGGTATGACAGCTGACGCAACCAATATTCTTGCGGGTCATCTGTTCCAGTGTCTGCACCGAAGGTGCCGGCGGTGCAGTCACATAATGTCTCTCAACCGCAACCGGCGCTTCCACTGCGTTTGGCTCGATAGATAGAAACATTGAAATAATACACAGCGTCGCTATTCCAGCCCAGAATCGTCTGACTGATATTGAGAATCCTAGTTGTCGGTTAATTGTAATTGTCATTTCCAAGCCCAGGTTTATTATGCGATGTAAATCAACTCTGCTTTAGCAATACTCATGTTCAGGCAAATTAAATAATCCGATTCTTCTTAGTAGGCGAACAAAAGATTAAGAAAGAAATAGTCTACGTCATCATCACCGAAAAGATCCTTATAGCCATTCCCGGGCAATAGTCTCGAATACGAAGCTCTAAGCACAATATTCTGCGAATTTAACGGTCGGTATATCACAGACAGTGACAAATCTTCCCCTATATGCTGACCAATATTGGCCTGATTTCGGGCCACTTCCAGGACTGCTGTGTCGTCAAAGTGTAAGGAATTCAAATTCGCGCTGATTCGCAACTGGGGCAAAATATCCATATCCACACCTGCACCCACCAACAGGATGCCAGGATTGGTAAAATTGGATTGACCCTGTTCCTTCGATGAGCGCATTGAATTCAATAGGCCATTGCGCGAAGACAGCCCGACTCTTCCACCACCCAGCAGTGGCACAGATTGTCGAATCCAGTAACTGGTATCACTGCCGGCAAACTGTGGATTCTCAAAAATAGCGTCGAAGCCTTTGGCTTTGTCATCGAAGGGATCATCATCGCCGGACGCATGCAGCAGCGACAAGCGTGGCCTGATCCAATCGAAGTCCATTGACAACTCGACAGCGAAAAATGTGGCACTGATATCAATGTCATCCCGCACAAACACTCCCGGCTTGACTCTGCCTAACGCGTAATACATGGAGGTGCTCAGATTAAGTCGATTGATGTGCCCCTCACCGCTATAGCCAAGGTAGGTGACATCGTATCCACGCGGGACCTCCGTACCCAACGATGCCGGCCGCGCGATGAAACCATTGTTGTCGAAATACACATCCCCCGCTTCGTTATTATGATTGTGCACAATGGTGAATTGGGAAATAAAGCCCTTAACGAACAAGTCCTGCCAGTAGAGATTGGCGGCGGCCACAAAGTCATCACGTGGAGATTTACCCAGGTCGTTCAAGCCACTGTTGGTATCTTTCTCCAGGCGTTGGAAAATCGCCAGATTGTACTGAAATATATTGTTATTTCTGGTGCCAAACAGCCGCATACCGAGCTGGTTATCCTGAAACAGGAACCCTCTGAAATCGGCATTGAAGGGTTGGATTCCTATTCTAAAAGAGTCGAAGTCAAAGCGATCGGATACGTTACGCAGATGCTTATCGACAAAGGCCGCCTGTATGCCCACATGCTGGTCGGTCCTGGTTTTTCCATCGGCGGGATCTACATTGATGCCCTGCACCTCGTTCAGCTGTACGTAGTTGTAGTTGAATACCGTGGTAAGTCGAAATTCATAATCGGGTGGTCTGAATACGGTATCGCCCTTATACAAGACCATTTCCACTAACAGGTTTTCGGCCAGAGAGGATTGATCGTTGCTGCCAAAAACATCGATACTGCCACTGCCCCGCGCCGAACTCGCTCCAACCGGAGTGACAACCTCCCTGGCTTCATAGACCGTGTCTGAGATAACACCAAGATTGAAGAACCAGTCATCGAAGATGGGCTTGTCTGCCTTGAGTGTATTGATCTTGTACGGGTTGAAAATACTGTCTTCGTAGCCCAGGGTATCGACGATCCGCCACCGATCGGGGACGGGAACCGCTTCCACATAGTCCTGCAGACGCGGTCGTGGTACCACCGAGACTTCGTTCGGTTGCCGTTCGGGCGCGGCCTGGGTTCTCGCCCGGTCGATACGCCCCAATCTCGGCCTCGTCAGAACATCCAGCACTGCTTCACGCTGTTCGATGGAATCCTCCAGCTCGACATCGGCTCCCGCGAGAGCAGTATCTTCTACTTGGCTGGCATCGGTGGCAGCGGTCTCCGCAGTCGTAGCCTCCGGCGATGCAAGCTCCTGGGAGACTTCCTGTTGCGAGATTTCCACAGTAACGTTTGCCGGAAACTCAACCACTGGCAAGGGTTCGGGCGTAGGTGGTACTTCCGGTGGGCAGTCGAGGGCACGTCCGGGCAGGCGCCGTGGCAGATTCTCATCGCATTGCGCCAGGCTAACCTGGCCTTGCAGAATAAACCCCAGCCCTAGCAGCAGCAGAAGACAGCGTCTAATCATGGTCTACTTCGTCCTCCATGGCGGCTGTTTTTACTCCGGCGGTTTCCTAGTCCGACTGGGCTATTTATTGTGACACACATTAGATTCTCGGCTATCCAAAAATGGAGCCACCGGGCATTGAATAAAACGCAGTCTTATTCCCTGTGGCGTGAGCTTGTCCGCGCGTCGGTCGATGGGCGCATTATTAATGGCACCATTTAGTATCACCCCGGCGTTGTGTACACCTAAGAACGAAATCATGTCGTCCTGATCCACGCCGTCGCCGGATACGCCGATACCGCCTACCAATTGCTCTCCCCGGAAAATGGGCACGCTGCCGGGAAAAATCTGAATTCCCGATCGCAGCGGTGAGTCAACTTGCTCTGAGATGAAGAAAGGCGATTCGAATCCAAACGAAATACCGGTGCAGTCCGAGCCCACATCCTGCACCAGGCCCTGTGTCGTGACAGCTAAGATATGCTGCAGGATGCCGTGATAAACCAGATCCAGCTGCAAGCCGGTGGAAAAAACACTCTGTGATCCTGGCGGTTTGCTGAGCGGCCCGTGGGGTCCCGCTACCAGACCGTCTGGATAGATGGGCCTGGAAAGATTGCCCCCGGCACGATCAGAAAAAGCAAAGTGACCGTCGGTCAGTGCCTTGGAGTCATTTAGAAAAACCTGGAGTTCAGTCACATAATCTGCAAAAAACACTGGTGCTTTCAGTGACACATTCAGATCATCGATATTGAGATAATTCACCGGTGGCAGGGTTTGTAGAAACTGAGCAGCCCGCGCAGAAGAATAGAAGGCTGTGGTGCGGGCTTTTTGAACCGCAACATCGGCGCCGAATACTGGTGCATCGCGTCCTCTCACCATACCGAGGATATTCCCCAGTGTATCCACCACTGCGATAGTGACCCTGGCCTGACTTCCCAGTGGTCGACGAATCTGAGCTCTGGCACGGTTGGCTACTGCCAGGGATTCCTGCAGGATGGTCCGGACTTCCTGTTCACTGAGTGCCGCAGCATTTAGTCCGCCGTCGTCGGTGCCCGCCGATGGCGGGAATCGTTCTACATCGTTGTTGTTTACAAACACGAATGCATCCAGACCCGGATAGTCTCCGCGGGTATCGGGGCGTATACCTGAAGCCGATTGACCAAACGCCGTTCCAGCCTTGATGGTGCCATCGGTATAGCCGAACACGGGAATCAGATTGCCAATTTCCGGGCCCAGCATACCGATGTTAACCGCCTGCATTGGATTGCTATTGAGATCTCGAATCTCCACATCACTGAAGCGCAGGGTCTTACCCTCCAGCGTAATACGATTGGCGCGCCGATCGACGGGTGCCGAAAAATTAAAAGTACCTGCAATTGCAATTAGTTCATCTATCGAGTAGTCCAGATCCGTAATATTCTTGTCGATGGAATACAGCCCATCGGCAATCACACCGATGCCGCCCACCAGGCTACCATCTTTGTATAGTGGCAGCCCTCCGGGATCAGCAGAAAGCCCTAACGGCGATCTATGGGGACCCGCCACAGTCCCCATACCATCGCTGGATAAGCTAAAGTCCGAACAGGCGAGTTGACTGAACTGGACACCGAACAGCGGTCCTCCGGGCTGGTTTATCTCCCCGGGATTGAAATTTTCCTGCACGATCTGACTGGCTGTTCGCGTGGTAAACGCATTCCCCTCTGATGACAGGTAGGCGCCGGTGATTGCCTTGGTGATAGCGGCCTGATCATCGATAACAAAGGGCAATGCCGCAGTGGGTAAGATTATCCCTTCCAGGCCACTGTCGATGATCGATCGATTATCATTCCCCAGTTCGGTGGCGATGTGTACTGTGTGATCCAGAGCATCTCCCATTCGGTAGACGCCCAATACGTTGCCAACACGGTCGGTAACCGCGATAGTCGCCAGCGCATTTAGCGCCTGCGCTTCCTGCACCGCCTGAGAGATTATCCGGCCTACGTCGGCCTCCGAGAGAAAACTGTCCGCATCAGTGCAAAAACCATCGCAGTTTTGTGCATGCGCTGGCGCCATACTCAACAGCGATAGTGAGGCTAGAACTACTACTGCTTTGCCTTGCTTTGCTAACAAACTGTTTCTTCTCCCTTTGCGGTTTATGGATCACCCTGACGCGGCTGAATTTGCGCCGCTATTGCGCTTGGATGATGACTGTGGCAATGAACACATCCCATCGATATTTTACTATTTGCAGAATTATCGTTATGACACTGAAAACAGGTTGTGATCTTTGGGATTAGCACATCGCTACTGTGTTCGGACGTTGTGGCCTGGTGGCAACCGCTGCATTGTTCGATTTCAGATTGTCCAGTTTGGGTCAGATGACTGAGGTGGTCGAAGTGCGCCTTGCCATACCAATCGGCATTGAGTCTCACTTCCTCTACAATCCAGGACTGACTGAGGGGCGACAAGCTGGAAGTCCCTGCACCGAGAGTCGCCAGTTGATCCTGGGTAATGCTGCCGTTGTCGATCGATGAAACTCGGTGACAGGTTATGCAACCCGATCTATCGAACTGAAGTTGAATTTCTTCCTCTGCCTTGGCGATGGCACAGACATAGTCGGTATCCTCACAGGTCCTGACTGTCCTGCCGGGTAGTCGTCTCGGCGGTGTTTCAATTTCTCGATCGGGCGTGACGTACAATGCTATAAAATATTCTTCGATGGAACGTATGGCTAATGCAGTGTCTCCATGTGGAATCTCTCGCCCATTGAATTCAAGTTTATGACAGCTCGAGCAATGGTCTCGCATATTGATAGTCTCAAAATGTTCGTTATCCACGTCAAGCCGATGACAATTTGAACAATTTAATGGCGGCTCATCCAGCTGCAGATGAAACTCGTGTGAAAATTCGAGATGGGAATTCTCTACCGCTACCAGGTTCGCGGGTTGTATTACCGTCTCCCAGCTATCAACTATCGGGGAATTCTCGGTCTGTGACGCCAGATCATTGTTGGCAACCAACATGGAATACTGAAATTCAGGATGGGCTTCGAGATTAAATGCCGTAGCTGATTGCGCCTTACTGCCATCCATTTTCGCTAGCTCCCTGTCGTGACATGTTGTACACAGCAAGTCAACCTCAGAGATTATAGTTTGCGGTTCATTGTGCTCCTTATGACAATTTTCGCAGCGCAGCTCTGTGTCTATCGAAACCGGTGTGTTGGTGATTTCTTCAGGCCCCGAATTATCCTGCCCCGATGATTCGCCCTGCACATCGAAAGCTGTCAAACGACTTACTGCATTGGCTAAATTACTTACGTTAAAGTGTTGTTGGCTTTGAGCATGGCAAGTTACACAGGCAGCATCGGCTACTGCTTGAAAAGCCTGGGTATGACAAGCGGAACAATTGTTGCCGATGGCGTTCTGATGAGCGTCTATTAGCGGGCCAGGCGACCAGAAGACATCACCCCGCCAGGACCTCTGATCAAGATTTGCGATAGCGGACATCATGCCTGCCCACTGATGATCAGAGTCATTGTCGTTTTTCCCACTGAGATAGGCGGAGTAGGGCCACAGGAAAGCGAATATAATTAGCAACAATGAAAATCCATAGGCTAGCCGTCTGGGCGTCCATCTTCTTGCTACAAATTCAGTCTTGAGGGACTCCTTGAAATCTGCCCGAAGTTCATCCGAATCGATTTCTACCTCACAGGAAAAATCAAACCCTACAACTGGTTCAATTATCTTTATGCGATGAGACGGGAATTGAATTTCATCGCCGGGACTGAGCCCGCTACTTCTGACGCGGCGGTCGTTTATTTGGATTTTATTGCCATAGAGTCCTGTAAGCCGTGCTTTTTTTCTGGTTATTCCTGCGGGTTTTATGATGGCATGCGCTTTCGCCACCTCAGACCCTGACACCTGGATATGTTGATCTAAGCCACAGCCGATACTGATCTGCGAGGCGACCATTTTTACATCATAGTTTCCACCGGTGTTGTAATTCTTATATCGAATTAGGAAAATCATGATTCTATCAGCCGATTACCAGTAGAAAAAAACTGACACAATGTGAATAAGCAGGGCCACCAGCAATGCAATACTAAGCGGAATGTGGAACAACAACCAAATTTTGGTGCGCGCCTTTAATTGCGAGGATTTTCGCAAGTTACGTAGTAGCTGTTGTCTTCTAATTAACAGGCTTAGTAGTTGTAATAACAGTTTCGGTTCTTCCGACCGGCTTCCCCTCGGCATACGCTTGGCAACAAACTCTATTATCCGTTGCTGATCTGGGTTGGGTACGACATCCGCTCGGCTGATCTCATCTACCTCGAAAACGTTATTGAACATGGTGGAATGATCTCTGCCAAACAAAATATCCTGGTTGGTTCCGCCTATGAAGGTCCTATCTATAGCGCTGATGACTGTAATCTGCAGTTCGCTGTCTAATTGCCCGCAAATAGCTTCTATTCCCTCCGTTATGTCTTGCAGCACCGCCATATTGTCATCTCTGCTTCTCCCATTGGACAGGGATGAAAGCATCTGCGGATATCTGAGATAGGTATAGATGCCATAGAATCCACTAAAAATAACCATCAGCAGTAAGCCATAAGTCAGCGTGTGAACATTAATACCGATCTGAAAATCACTGTGGAAACTCGCGATTAGAATCAGACTGGTGCCAAGATAGACATGGGCTGACACCCATCCTTTAACACTGCCCACGCTCGATTTGAAACTACGCTTTCGCGCGCCAAGAAAAGTAAGCCAGAGAATTAGTACGGCAGCGACTGTACCTAACAAGTATCCCTGGGGTGTACCACCATTGGCTCCTTCTATACCCGCTTGAGATAGATAGATAGCGTAGCACACCAGCACCAGGGTAATACTGATATAGAGATAAAGCGACTTCGCGTGTGTGAGTATGTTTTCTGACACTGTCTAATGCTCTTGCAAATAGCTTAAATACTGATTCTGAGACAAGCGCTTAGCGGCGCCCGTAGGACAGGCACTGACACAGGCGGGCCCGGTTGCCAATGACATACAGGCATCGCACTTCACCGCTTTCTTGCCCTTGGCAAGTGCCTTGGAATCAGGCTCGTAGTTTTCCACTTCACCGGCGCCATCGCCATCGCCAAACAACATCCAGGACAAAATCGAAGGCTTGCTCGGTGCATCATAGGCAAGTCGTATAACTCCATATGGACAATTATTCATACAGTTGCCACAACCAATACAGGTGCTGTCGATGAAAACTTCGCCGGATCCCTTGCGGTGAATCGCATCGGGTGGGCAATCTTTCATGCAGTGGGGTTGTTGACAGTGGCGGCATGCCACCGGGACATGTAACTGCGCGAAACTGCTTCCAGATTTTCGATCGAGCCGGGAGACTCCGCCGTGAGTCTCCGCACAAGCTTTTTCACAGAAGTCACAGGAGACACAAAGACTCTCGTCGATGACCAAGGTATTAGTTGCTTCGCCTAATCCCTGATCCATAAAGAATTGCATGGCTTGTCCAACGTCCGGTTGTGCATCCATAGTGTTCTGTTGCACATATTTCTCACTGACATCACGTTGTAGCTTTTCAATGCCGGACGAATCATTTTCCACCAACTGGAAAAATTCTTCCTCCTCTACTTCAATGATCTCGGTTAAGACTGAGGCAACGGCAAGATGATGACGTTGGCGGTCTCCCATTAACGCCATCTCGCCAATTACGGCGCCTGCCTGAAACTGACCCACTACTACAGTTTTCCCCTCATGGTTTACATGAGAGAGGGTAATTGAACCACTTCTGACGATGAACAGGCTGTTCCCAACATCGTCAGGCTCATACAGCGTCTCACCAGCTCTAATTCTCCTGACCTCGGTCTTGACTCCAATTTCAACCAGTTCGTCAATGGCGATTTTGGGCGCTATTTTTGTCTGCAGCGCGCGCAGACGAAAGATCAAATCTATTCCTTCTGCAATTTGGTCATTGGAATTCATCAACTTGATCATGGTTCGACGCGGTGTTTCCACCAGGATGCAATCACCCACTGCAACAGCATCGCAGCTGCGAGGTTGACCCGAAAGCAGACCCGATTCCCCAAAAAACTGCCCCCGTCCCAGAACCGCTATTTGACGACCCGTTTGTTTTAGGGTTAATGCCACTTCGCCCTTGATAATGGTGAAAAAAGAACCGCCGAAGCTTCCCTGGCGAAATATATACTCCCCTGATCGTCTAATCTTGGTATCTTTCGACTCTGATTTATCAGCTTCGGACTGCATGCCACGCGCACGCTGACTTTCCCGTTGATAAACCTCTTCTTCCTGGTAGCAAACCATCAAATTACTTTCGATAATCAATTCACGAAATTGCAGCAAATTCATTTCGTTAAACATGGGGATACGTTGCCGAAAAAGACGGGTAGTCTGATCCACGGTTAACGCAAATGGGAGATACTGGAACTGTTTTTCCAGGAGGCCGTATTCGACGGGCTCTATCAAATCACCGAAGATGAATGACACCACATCGTGGCCTTGATTCATCCCCTGCTTGATCAGTGGATACCCGGCAAGAGAGCCAATAACAAAGAGACCCGGAACCGAGGACTCATAGCGTTCGTCCAGCACCGGATTGGATCTTATATTCTCACTGGCAAATTCGATGCCGATGGATTCCAGAAATTTCCTGGCTGGAACCGAACCAAGCCTGGCGACGATGCGATTAACCGGAAAATTCTCCTGGCCTTCTCCCGTATTCAGAAAAATCTGGTACTGGGGATCTTCCGACTCATCGACACTCGCGGGTATTGCTTCTACTTTTTCTACCACCGTGTTGTAGTAGCAGCTCAGGCTGACATTCTTGTTGTTCGCCGCCTTCAGGATTGCATCGAGATTGCCTTCTTTGGCCCGACTGAACTCGCTGCGTCGATTCAAGATATAGACCTGATTCTGCTTGGCCAGGGCCAGTGCGTTTTCAATGGCAGAGTCCCCGGCACCTACTACTACGATGGTTTCATTGCTGTACTCGGCGGCATCCACCAAGGTGTATTGCACCAATGGCAGATATTGACCCGGTACGCCCAGAGGACGTGGGTTTCCTTCAGAACCAATGGCGAGGACGACAAAATCGGCGGTTATATCCTCTGCCTCAGTAAATTGAATGGTGAATTTGTCTGCATCGCGTTCGATGCCAGAGACCTTGGCATCGGACCGTATATTCATCTCGACGCTCTTTGCCGAACTTTCCCAGCTTGAGAGGATGTCCTCCCTCGACCCTGCCTGAAACGACAGATCGCTTCTAAGCATAAGATAGCCGGGCTCTGCCATCACGAACTTGCCTTTTTGGTAGTTAAAAATGGTATTGGCCAAACCCGCAGAACCCTCCACCAGGATGTAGCTGCTATCGGGCGCATTTCCTTGTGCCGCGTACCACGCAGCCCTACCAGCAGCGCTCAAACCTGCCGGCCCTGCACCGATGATAGCCAGATAATAGTGATTTGCTTTAGGCATTCGCGTTTTGCTTATTGTTCGGTAGTAATGAGTCTACTACTACTTGAGTATATTGGCACAGCCTATAACAGTTGTAGCATAACTGATGAAACTTGACCTCTCATTTTCACCCGGAGTAATTGGGTCAAAAACAGCGAGCTCTGGTACACTGAGGCAAACAAAATGATGATATAATCCAAGCCCAAATTACTAGGGAAGCCAATCGTGAGCACCGATCATATTGACCCTGGAGATGAAACCTCACTTGGCGAAGCTACTGTCGTAACGTCTGTAATTCCCGGAGAGGAACTCGATGGAATAGACTTCCAATTGCAATATTTCGAGAAGATTCGCAATCATCGGCTCAATTACGATAAGTACCAGATTCGTGACAAGATTGCTGAGGGTAGCATGGGTTCCATTCACCAGGTCTTCGACAAAAATCTGAAGCGCTCGTCCGTATTAAAGATGATACTCCCACGCATTCAGGAAGACCCACGGCTATTTCAGCAATTCATCAAAGAAGCCCAGATAACAGCCAGGCTCGAACATCCAAATATTATTCCAGTACATGACATAGACGTTATCGACGGAAACAAACTTCACTTTGTTATGAAGCAGGTCCGGGGTGATTCCCTGGCAAAAGTATTACGAGAAATTAAAGAAGGGACCGAGGATTATGTCCGGCAATACACCAACTATGAGTTGTTGGTGGTGTTGCGTAAAGTGTGTGATGCCGTTGCCTTCGCTCATTCCCTGGGTATTCTCCATAGAGACATCAAACCCGATAACATCATGGTGGGTGAATTTGGTGAGGTTTTATTGATGGATTGGGGGTTGGCCAAACTCCTCAATGAAGACGACGCCCCTCTAACTGAAGGGACTGATCATTCTTTCGGTGAGAATTTTGATAGCGCACAAACCGTGAACGGCGTGGTCAAGGGGGCGCCGGCCTTCATGTCACCAGAGCAAGCCAAAGGACAAATAGATAAAATAGACGAAAGAAGTGACATCTTCCTGCTCGGCTCCACTCTCTACGCCGTCGCGACATTGCATGCTCCTTATACCGGTGGCGATATGGCAGAAACGCTGGTGAATGCTCAGCGGGGCAACTTAATTAGTGCGGAATTACGTTACCCTGAACGCACGCAACAGAGAGACCTTTATCGAATTATCCAAAAGGCGATGGCCTACGACCCAGCCAATCGTTACCAAAACGTAACCAGCATGATTGAAGATATTGACTTACTTCTCGAAGGCAATACCGCTTCGGAGACAAGAATCTACGAAGCGGGTGATTTAATCATGAGGGAAGGAGATATCGGTGAAGAAGCCTATGTGATTATTAGTGGTAAGGTCGAGGTCCATAAGTCAGGAGTAAAAGGTGAAGTTCGTCTCGATACGCTCGGCAAGGGCAACGTCATTGGTGAAATGGCACTGATCTCCAACAACGTTCGCTCAGCAACTATTCATGCTATCGATAAAACAGAATTGGCTATCATCACAAAGGAGGTGATGGAACAGGGTCTTAGTCAATTACCGAGCTGGTTGAGCAACGTGATCAATTGCCTAACCGAACGTTTGTTGAACGTGAATCAACAGGTTCATCCATTGATTGCGGGTGACCCCTCCTATCATGTACTGCGACAATTGCAGTACTGCTACTATTTTCTTGGTAAAGAAAAAGAAGATAATGCCGGCAATGAACCGATTCTAACCGCGAACCTCCAGGAGGTCATCGGTGAAATCTCAACGAGCCTCTGCATCTCGGTTGGTCTGGTGGAAAATATGGTCTCTCGATTGCTCATGCATGGTTTGCTTCGTCCCTTCGGAGCAGATGAATTCAGTATTGCGAATTTTGAATTATTGGATCGACTGACTCAGCAAGCAGGAAAGGATCAGTCCATAAATGCGGCAAGCACTAGCCCGGTAACCAAGGACCTCGATAGGATCCAAAGCTATCCAGTGCATCAAATTCTGGGATGCAAAGCTGACGTTGAAGTCGAGGGAAAACTAGCCAAGATACTGTCGGAGTTACGCCACTGTGCGGCCCCCTAATGATAAGCAGGGGGCCGGGAAATCGGCAGCGATCCAAACAAGCAGTCGCGCAGGCGTGAAAATTCAGCCAACTCAAGATGTACCGATGAAATATTCGAGCTCGTAGTTATTATTTCAAGCTGACCAGGAGCTCCAAATTTACACTATACCAAAGGCCAACATGGCATCGGCGACTTTAATAAAACCGGCAATATTGGCTCCTCTCAGGTAATTAATGTAATCACCCTCCCGACCGTTCTCAGCACAGCGCTCGTGAATATCGCTCATGATATTACGCAATAGATCTTGCAGTTCCTCTTCTTTCCAACTAATTCGCGCACTATTTTGGCTCATTTCCAGACCGGATACGGCGACGCCTCCGGCATTGGCTGCCTTGCTGGGGGCAAATAAAATCTTCGCCTCCAGGTAGGCGTCAATACCCGCCTGTTCAGTCGGCATATTGGCACCCTCGGACACGGCAATGCAGCCGTTTTTAAGGAGAGTCTTAGCGTCTTTCAGGGATACTTCGTTCTGGGTGGCACACGGCAAAGCCACGTCACATTGTATATGCCAGGGTCGCTTACCGGCATAGAATTCGGTGCCGAATTCCTTTGCGTATTCGTCGATGCGACCCCGTCTAACGGTTTTCAGGTCCACCATATAGCTGAGCTTTTCCTCATCGATACCCTCAGGGTCATAAATAGAACCAGACGAGTCCGACAAGCTAACAACCTTCCCGCCGAGGTGACGCGCCTTCTCTGCCGCGTACAGCGCCACATTGCCTGAGCCGGAAATGGCAACGCGCTTGCCATCTAGACTATTGCCCGCTGCTTGCAACATGTTATCTAACATATAAACCGCGCCGTATCCTGTGGCTTCTGTGCGAATCAAGCTACCACCAAATTCCAAGCCCTTGCCGGTTAAAGAACCGGTAAATTCATTGGTTAGACGCTTATATTGACCAAACATGTAACCTATTTCTCTGGCCCCAACTCCAATATCTCCGGCGGGAACATCGATATCCGGACCAATATGACGGCGCAACTCCGTCATAAATGATTGGCAAAAACGCATAATTTCATTATCAGACTTGCCTTTCGGGTTGAAGTCCGAGCCGCCTTTTCCTCCCCCCATGGGCAAACCGGTAAGGCTATTTTTAAAGGTTTGTTCGAAGGCCAGAAACTTCAAAATACTGAGCGTTACCGAGGGATGAAAGCGCAGTCCTCCCTTATAGGGGCCAATGGCATTATTGTTTTGTACGCGGTAACCCCGATTAACCCTGGTATTGCCGGCGTCATCCTCCCAGCACACGCGAAATATAATAATTCTGTCTGGCTCTGCAAGTCGTTCCAGAATACGCATTTCCCTGTAAAGAGGTTTATCTTGAATAAACGGGATTATGCTCCCAGCAACCTCTGCAACGGCCTGGTGAAATTCTGTCTCACCAGGATTGCGACGCTCTAGGCCGTTCTGGAACTGTTGGATTTGTTCTTCTACTGATTGAGCCATTTTCGATCTCCTTCCAAGCAAAGGGGCATTATTTAGTGCGTCATCAAATTCTCACTTCAGCGATTTTATAGATTAGAAATCCGAAATTAGGGAATTGAGGCGACAGACTCCCATTTATGAATTGTTTTATCAAGGCAGCGAGCGCCATCAGACGTTCCTCGTCGGCACCGCCACCTCACATTCATTGGAACAAGTTAATCTCCCCTAGCCGAAGAAATCCACGAACTCGGCATTCAGAGGGAACTGTCGAGCGATACTGCTCTGATCGACATCAGCTAGCTGCCGCATCGCCTGTTGCAGGTGTTTGGGCTCTAACACCACACCGGAGACTGAATCATCGAGTTGTAGTGTCGTAGGATTGATACTCAACGCGCGATGCCCCTCGTCGGTGGCGCCAACGACCCTGTTGCCCCAGGCCGCACCCTGTTGTATAAGGATTGCACTACCGATGGGCCAGTGATCCTTGCCACCGCCCCGATTGTAATAGGGTGTGCGCCCAAAGTCCGAAGCCATAATGACGATCAGGCGATCGGCGAAACCGGCCCGCTCCGCGGTGTCAAAAATAAATGCCACCAGGTCGGTGAGCTTCGCCATGAAAGTAAAATGGCCATCATCATGATCCTGGTGCGTATCGAAGCCGGTAAAGCCCAGTTGGGCGGCGACACAGAGGCCGGATTGATAGGCCAGCAAGGCCAGCTCGGCGGCGCGAAAGTCATTGTCCGCCTCAAATTCATCCGGTAACAGGGCCGCAAATGATTTCAACTGATCACGGGTGGAATTAGCCAGGTACAAATTGTTCAAGCCATTTTTTTGCCGTGGCAGCAGTTGATCACTCGCCATTAATCGGGCCAGGCGCGCATCCTGATACTGATTTATCAAATCCAGTTCGCTGGCTTCGAACAGCCCATAGGCGGTACCATTGCGCTGCACGGTGGTATCGTTTACGAGATTGCGAATTATATTCGGATTTTGCAGGCGACTGAAGCGGGCGATACCTGCCGTCTCGCTGTAACCGGAAGCGTGTACCAGCGACAGTGGCAGATCCGGGGCAATGGCACTGGAGGCGATGGCGCCGAAACTGGGATAACCAAAACCGATGCGCCCGCTCCAGGTGTGACGCCTGCCATCGTCGTGTGAATTAGTCTGGGTATCGATACCGTTGATTACCAGCATGTCGCGATAGAAGCGTTCGAAGAAGGCACGGTTGTTAGCCACCGGAGCATAGGCAATATTGCCGATCTGCTCGATGCTGCTCGAATTCGCCCAGGTATTAATCGTGCGTTCGCCGCCGATATTGGATTTAGGATCACAGAAGCTGGTGACATCCCAGCCACCGATGGCGGCCAGGGAAATATAAAATGGGCCGGTATAGGGTTCCGCCGCCGAGGCAAGATTCATCGGCCATGGCGTGACCGCACCGAGGCCGGCCATGCTTAACAATCTTGTAAACTCGCGTCGTTGCACCTTTGCCTAAAACCTATAGTCAAAACTCATGTTGTTAAAAGCCACGCTGCTTAAAACCTGCAATGCTATTCGTGAATAAACTTATAGTCCCGCAACAGGTAGTTAATCACCGCGGCCCAGCTGCGCAGAGTCTGGTTGGCATCACTCCTCACCGGACTGTCTACATTCTCAAAAATACACAACTCAGATACAGAACTAACCGCGGCACCCTTATTCGCGGCCATTCGTGCATTCCATACCGCCTCGAACAAAGCAACCGTGGCGTCGATTTCGACATCGTCGCTGGCGAGATCTTCTCCCAACAGGTGGTTGTGCAAGTATTGAATATTCGTTCGAATCGCCGCTGCGTCTGTCGTCGGCAGAGCAGTCAACTCGACCTCTTTAAAGAGCTTGCGTTGCAGCCTGTTAATTGAGAAATCATTGGACACGATGGGGCAGGACACTTCGTTTGCCATCGCCGACACCACCGAACTCATCAGCGTGGTTAATTCGGTCGCCCTGTTGGTGACACCAATGGAATCGATGCCACCATAGATCAAGCTGTATACTTGATCGAGGACACCGAAGCGACCATAATTCCAGTCAAAGCCGGTAGCATCGAGCAGCTTACGATTCAACTGTTCCGGGGTTAATAATTTGCCGGCGCCAACGGCATCGAGTTCGATTTCTTGGGCCGCGCTCAGATTTTCAGCAGACGTGGCGCGAAAGTGATCACTCATGACCAGGTCCACCAGCAGATCTTTCAAATTATGGTCGCCATTGCCAGCGCTGCCGACGACAAAATTATCGGCCACCGACTGCATCAACTCCAATTCGGTGGTGTAGGCGGCCAGCCTGGATTGATAGTCGGAATCTTCCGAATTCTTCGGCTGCGCATAGGGCTTTCTTCCCATCACTGCCGGGTACCAGAAATTTACTGTGCCATAGCCAAAGCGGCTGTCGTTGATGAATTCCTGGGCCAGCCATTGCAGGGAGTTGTCCGCATCGGGTGCCAGTTTTTCCCCAAAACCCGGCGCCAGCATGTCCGGGTACCAGGTGTCACCAATTTGATAAAGACTCTGGGGGTCATTGCGATATGAGCGCGGCAGGGAGTTTTCGCCACCGGGTTGATTTCGATAGTAACCACCGTCGCCGTAGTTCTGGAACGCGCCCGCAACCGGGTCCATGATGTTATGACATACCGTACAATTCGAATTATTCAGGGTCGGATTGTTTTCATCTGACAGGGCGGCCTGATCGGTGGTACGAGCGGAGAGTCCCTCAATATCCACGCCCAGGAAGAAGTAGTATGCCCACCGTGCCCGAGCACGATTGCGATTGGTGCTGGTGGAAGGAAATCGGCTTAGGAATGCAGGGGAATTAAGGATGCCGGCGTGTGGATATTCCGTGGGGATATCGTAGCGGGCTGAATCATTGCCGCGGCTGCAGATCGAACAGCGATAGTACTCGGTAAGCCTGCCCTGCTTCCATTCATCGGCGTCCGACGAATCATCGAACACCACATCGCCACTGTAGATCCGTGCCGAATAGGGATTAACCATGATGTAGTCGGCTGTCAGTATCTCGGTGTAGGGTCTTTCACTGCTTACCACCTGTGCGATCAGTTCCAGCGGTTCCCGGGCCAGCGCTGCACTGGTCAAAAGTCGTTCCTCACGGTAGCTTGGGTCGGATTGATAATACTGCAGCGAATTGGGGTAGTGGTAACGATCTACAATGCCAAACAAGCTGGATACGAAGGCTTCGGTAAGTAATCGGTCGTTCGCACTCTCGGTGATAAATTCCCTGAACCCGTCTCCCTGCATTAAATCTCGAATCGCCAGTCGCAATTCATCATCGCTGGGGTTAGCGACGTCATCCAATTCACTATTGGTAGGAAGTCGTCCTGCGAATAGTAGCGCGGCCTTGCGCAGGGTCTGCTGAGCATTCATCTTCACCACCGGGCTAAAAATGCTCTCATTGTTTTGGCCGTTACCGCTGCCGCCGCTATTAGCGATGTCTTCCAGAGAAAGCGCTACAAACTCTGACCATGCCCGCAATTCATCACTAGCGGCAGTTAATTGCACACCACCACCGTGGGCAGACAGACCCTGGGGCTTCGACAGAATAAGATCACTACCGTTGGGTACATTCTCGATGTACTGGATCAGACGCTCGTAGTTACTGCGCTGGTAGTCCGGCGTACTGCTATCCAGGTATATGAGACTACTGTCGGCGGCGATACCGGTACTGCTATGGCAAATGATGCAGCGAGCCTGGATGATTGCGGTTGAAATATTTTCGACGTAGAACGAAAAACTGGGCAGATCCACCACTGTGTCGATGGCCAAACTCAGGGGCTTGCCACTGAAATACAGGTCGCCCGGAGCAGCAACCGTAGCGTAGGCCAGGTAGATATCGATGGCGGAACCGCCGAGGCCCAAAGGTCCGAATGCGGTGTCTTGCACTACTGCCAGTGGCTCGCTGGCTTGCAAGGTTTTAGCGACTGCGGTGGCTTGCAGAGATTCGAGAGTACCGTCCCATTCGACGTAGTCACCGGCCTCGACCCGCATGAAAAATTGCCCATCCAATAGTAGAACCAGATAAAGACTGCCGATGGTATTCACATGGTCTGGTTCAACCCGAATTTCGGTCAGCACATCCAGCAGGCTATCCGCACTAAAGTTGGCTTTATAGCTGGCACCATCGTCGCTGGTGGCACCAGCATAAAATTTGGCGGTGGTAGGCACGCCGGAGAGAGCTGAGGGCAGTCCGAGCTCCGGCAACTGCGCCGTTGCTGTCGTCGCCGTCAACTGTAGTGCGAGCGCCAGCACGATAGCCAGGTAGGCACCGGGCAGATTTAACTGTGCACACGCTGCGCTGTTCATATCAGTAGCGATAATGTCGCTCCATTGCTGTCTTAGCCACCCGCCAGATCTATAACCCCGACATCTTCACGCCGAATGATGTCTCAGGATGTAAACCGGCCTCAGCCGAATTTGATTTACCGGCGAGGGCTCAGCCAGAGAGGGCGTAAAAGCTTTACCGAATCGAGTCTATGCTTCCTTTTCCCTCAAAACTCTCCCCCCACAAATCTTGTCATTCGCAGACCTCGACGCCATTGCTTGCCAGTATTTCACGCTGGTCAGGGAGTTTCTTTGCTGTTGGTCACATTTCAGTCCAAAACCTGTCCATCTATGGCTACCTGCAGACCGACGCCACCACAGACTTTTCCCATTCAGGGTATCGGCCAGGCCCCGCTATCGAGGGTTTCCACGGGGGCCAGAAGACAGAAGCATGGCAGAGCGTTGTATCTTCGCGTTCCATTCGGTTCCGCCGATCCAGACCCTGATTGAGAACGCGATGCTTCAGGTATTGCTAACCCAGGACTATGCCTTGATCCATACCGAAAGAATGCACGACTCCCGCATCGTACCACTGGATAATCGTCCAGTTCTGCTGGCACATGTAAAGCAGTTTTATGGCAGCAGTGGCAGCCCGATCTTTGAGTAGGCCTGCCACGAATGGAATTATGGACTCACCGGTATCCTGCGCGGCGCCCGGGTCGCAGAAGCTGATGCGGCAGCGGGATCCGGTGAAGAAAATCATCGTTAGAGGGTAATGGGCGGATCTCTATAGCCCTTGCAGGAACTCCAGCATCGCGGCGTTGGTGGCTTCAGGTGCTTCCTGCTGTACCCAGTGGCCAATCCCGGGTATTAACACGACGCCGCGCAAATCCTCGGTGGCCCGTGACATGCTGCCGGTCAACTGCTCCTGGGTCGCGCCTGCAATAACCACATCCCGCGCACCGGCGATAAACAGAGTTGGCATCTGCACTTTCACCCCATCGAGATTATCGGTGATCTCCCAGTTCCGCTGAAAATTTCGGTAATAGTTTATGCCACCCCGGAAACCGGATTTTTCAAACATGGATATGACGTAATCCAGATCATCGGCTTCTAACCAACCCGGCATTCCTTTGGGCTCTCCGAGACGATCGATCCAGCCGCCGGCAGAGCGCAGTGGATCGGTAACAAGCGGTGCTTCCCGCGGCGAACTCGGTGACAGATAAAGTCGACTCAGCAAGCCGCGGGGATTGGCATCATATTCTGCCTCAGCAACACCGCCAGGCTCGTTGTGATAGAGAATGTAGTAAAAGTTATCACCGAAGGCGGCCTTCCAACCGACCATTGGGGATTGCCGGGCCCGTCCACCATAGGGGACACTCATGGCGATTAGGGCGGAGAAGCGCTGCGGATGCAGCAACACGGCGTTCCATGCCACGATCGATCCCCAATCGTGACCGACCATGATTGCGGTTTCTTCGCCGAGGGCATCCAGCACTCCCACCATGTCGCCAGCGAGGTGAACGATGTCGTAGTCATCCACGTCTGCCGGTTTGTCGGTTTCACCATAGCCGCGCATATCGGGCGCGACCACGTGATAGCCGGAATTTGCCAGCATCGTCATCTGGTGACGCCAGGAGTACCAGGATTCTGGCCAACCGTGGGCCAGCAAGATCAGGGGACCCTCGCCCGCTTCAGCGATACGCATTCTCAGACCATTGCTTTCGATAAACCGAAAACTGACACCTTCAACTGGTGATTCGCTACCCACGTTAGGTCCCCCTGGTTGTGCATTTGCTGGTAGGCACAATACGGCTATACCCAGATATAGTGGCATTGCGGTAGCTAGCCGCTGTAGTTTCGATCCCATGATTCTTCCTCTCCATTGTAACGGCGGGCAATGAACTCAGTATGGCAAGACTACCATAGTCGATGTTGACTTCACTATGATAAAGCCGTTTCATGAAGTTCTTGGTTGATCCAAGTGCAAGACTGCGGGAATCGATGCAGGCCATTGTGAAACTGAAATCCCGAAGCTATTAACCAGCCCAGGCTATCGATGGACTTCGGCGCAACCAACAAAAGGAGCAGCTAGTGGCAATTAAAGATGTCTCTTACATAATCAAAACACGGGATTATTATCGAGCCCAGGGTTACACCACAGACTATCTATGGGCTCAGTTCGACACTACGCCTTTTACCCACCTTGAGAAACCCTTGAGTGAATCCCGCATCGGGGTAATCACGACAACGATGCCGGACACCGAGGCTGGTCGTGTCGATCGCAGAGTGTGGTCCACGGCCAGCGCGCCCATTCCTCGATCCATGTATACCGAAGAATTGTCCTGGCACAAGAGTATGACCCATACCGATGACGTCGCGTCGTTTCTCCCGCTGGCACAGTTGAACAGTTTGCAAGACGAAGGCGTTATTGGCTCTGTGGCGAGCCGCTTTCATTCGGTACCCACAGAATACAGCCAGCGCAATACCCTCGAACAGGACGCACCGGAGGTACTCGCCCGCTGCCGGCAGGATGAGGTCGATATCGCCATACTGGTACCGTTGTGACCCGTATGTCACCAGACCGTGAGTCTGGTAGCGCGACATTTGGAGACCAATGGAATTCCCACCGTGGTAATTGGATCGGCTCTGGACGTGGTCGAACATTGCGGTGTACCGCGTTACCTGCACTCGGATTTCCCCCTGGGAAACCCATGTGGAAAGCCCTATGATGAAGCGATGCAGGGCGAGATAATCCGCCAGGCCATGTCGCTGCTGGAGAGCGCCGAAGCTGCGAACACAGTCGCTAGAACGCCGTTCACCTGGGGCGAAGATTGTAACTGGCGTGATGACTATGCACGCATCGATAACAACAACCGGGAGGCACTGCGCCTACGGGGTGAGGCACGTCGACAGCAGCAGACACAAGACAAAGCGGACGGTAAATTAAGAGCCGCCATGGTTTCGGAAACTTAGGAAACCTCTGGTTAAGCGTTATTGGCGTAATATTCCAGTATCTCGAACATGAAAACCGAATTTATGGTTCAATATCCGCAGCAATAAAAGCGAGGTTTTAACAATGAGAACAATCCATTTCACGCTCTCCCTGTTGTTTCTACTGTTGGGATCGATGCTGTCCAGCGCCTACGGACAACAAAGCGGCGATCAGGTTCGCATCTTCAATACCGTCAAGACCAAGCTGGCCGAAGGCAGGCAGGTAGTCGGTGGCACGGTTTCGACGCCTGACCCTGATATCTACTGTGCCATGGCCAATTCCGGTTACGACTTTATCTGGATCGAGATGCAACACAGCCATCTTGGCTTTACCGATGTGTCGCGCATGATCTGGGCCTGTAAAGATGCGCCCGCGATCCCCTTTATCCGGGTTCCTGATGCCACCGAAGGCGCGATCCAGAAAGCCACCGACATCGGTGCCCTGGGCATCATCGTGCCCATGGTAGACACCGCCGAGAAAATGAAAGACGCGGTGAAATACGCCAAGTATCCGCCCATGGGCAGACGCAGCCAGGGTGGCGGTCAATATGGCGCCCTCTGGGGCCGGGATTATCGACAGGCTGCTAACGCCAACATAATGATCATCGCCATGATCGAGACCCCCGACGGCGTCGCTGTCGCCGATGAGATTGCGGCTGTGGACGGTGTCGACATCGTCTTCATTGCCAGCTCCGACCTCGGCAGTTTTAGCGGCCGCCGCCAGGGTGATCCGGTTTATGAAAGTCTGGTAACGAGGATTGTTGACGAGACTCAGCGAGCGGGAAAATACATCGGTGGGCCATCCGCGTGGATGACATCCAGGGAAGGCTATAACTTCTTTCAGGGTCCCGGCACCTCGTCTCTTATTAGAACGGGCGTTCGGGTAACACTGGGAGCCGACGACCCCTGTCGCTTCGTGGCCTCCGGTACGGCACCAGTACAGGGAGAGGATCCTTGTCCATAAAAGTCAGCGCCTGGCTTGTCGTTACTAAAGCAGACGACAACGAGTAGTTAGGATAAGGGGCCGAATTGGTCTTACAAATACATCCGATCCCTTTTCTATCCCTACTTTTTCTGGCTAATAAAAACAGGAGTCGTATATGAACAAGCCGCCTCGGTTTCTGGGCTTGACTGCTACTTGCCTGCTGGCGAGTCTGGTCGCCCCCACTGCATTCCCATTCCCCTCGGTATATCCAACCGGCACTACAATTTATCAGCCCGACCGGACCTGGAATGGCTACACAATCTTCGATGCACCCGATGGCCAGGGGGCGGTGCTCATCGACATGAACGGCAATGTGCAGCGGCAATGGACAGAGATTGCCGCGGTACCGGGACCATTCAGAATACTGCCCGGCGGATACATCATGGGTGGGGATACTACACGCCGACCGTACCAGGAAGCGATCGTCCTGCTACAGCTGAATTGGGATGGCAACGAAGTATGGCGCTACGATCAGATGGAACAAGTGGTCACCGAAGAAACCGAGAACGGGGAGGGTAAAACAGAAGGGGGACAGACAGTCTGGTCCGCCAGACAGCATCATGACTGGCAGCGGCAAGGAAATCCCGTCGGTTACTATGCGCCCGATATGGCGCCGCAAACAGACAGTGGTCGCACCCTGGTCCTCGCCCACAAAAACGTGATGGCGCCTGAGGTTTCCGATAAACGACTCGAAGATGAATACATCTACGAATTATCATGGGATGGTGAAGTCATCTGGGAATGGCTGGCCAGCGACCACGTCGATGAATTCGGCTTCTCTGAAGCTGCCCGCAATGCCATTTACCGCTCCGTTCAATGGAACCAAGACAGGGCTAGCGCGGACTGGCTGCACTTCAATTCCTTGACCTACGTGGGACCTAACAAATGGTACGATGGCGGCGATCTGCGCTTCCAGCCCGAGAACATCCTGTTCAGCTCCCGGGAAGCCAACATCATCGGCATCATCAATCGTGAGGGCAACATAGTCTGGCGCATGGGGCCTGACTACACACAATCGAAAGAGCTGAAAGAATTGGGCCAAATTATTGGCCAGCACAATCCCCACATCATTCCGAAGGGCCTACCCGGCGCCGGCAATTTGCTGGTATTCGATAACGGTGGCTCTGCCGGTTATGGTTTCGCGAATCCAGCCGCCCCCAATGGAGAGGCTTCGTTGCGCCGGGATTTCTCGCGGGTGCTTGAATTGAACCCTGTCAGCTTTGAGAAGATATGGGAATATTCCATAGGTGGAAGCGAGAAATTTCAGCTTTTTAGCCACTATGTCAGCAATGCGCAACGCCTGCCTAATGGCAATACCCTGATTAACGAAGGCGCCGATGGTCGCATCTTCGAACTCACCCCCGATAAGGAAATTGTATGGGAATACGTCAGCCCCTTCTTCGGAACCCGGGAACCAATCTCGCATCGCATCTTTCGTGCCTATCGTGTGCCCTACGACTGGATACCCCAGTTGCAACAACCCACCGAAACTCCGGTAATTCCCCCTGACCTTAGAACCTACCGGGTGCCATCATCGAAGGTAGAATAACCGGGAACGCCTGCAACTTGGCAACTTAAGGCGGGCTTTTCAACCGGTAAATCAGGACATATATCCACTCTCGCCGAATTAAGTTTTCTCTATTTCTGAAGCAATTATAGGCAGATTTCTCAAGTTGCTAAGTTGCAGGCGGCCCCAAGATTCATTCCTCCTTAGCATGGCGCTATAAATAATTGTATAGTGGCGAGCCGAAGCAAAGGAGCTCGAAGCAATGACCATCATCGACGTCCATACCCACGCCTACACGCGAAAGTGGCTGGAAATACTGCAGCAATCCGGTGGTCAATACGGACTGAAGACGCGCCCCGACGGTCATCAAGAGATCTTTCGTGGTGACACCCCCGTCGCCTTCCCTCAGCCCGGTCATTTCGACTATGAGCTTCGTATCAAACAGATGGATGCAACCGGCATGGATGTTTCCATTGTTTCCCTGACCTGCCCAAATGTTTATTTCGGTGGCGAAGAAATAAGCTGTCTCGCGGCCAGGGAATCGAATGATAATATGGCGGAGGCACAGGGCCAGTATCCCGATCGCATTCGCTGGTTTAGCTCCCTGCCCTTGGAATATCCCCAGCGCGCCGTAGAGGAACTGGTCCGGACCTGTGATAACGGCGCCATCGGCGTGATGGTACTTGCCAACGTCTCCGGTCGCAGTCTCAACGACCCGTTTTTCGCCCCTGTTTGGAAAGAAATCGACCGTCGTTCCTTGCCTGTGCTATTACATCCGACAGACCCACCGGGCGTAGATTTGATGGATATGGGTCAATTCGATTTGAGCTGGTCGGTAGGATTCATGTTCGATACCACGCTGGCGATCACGCGCATGATCTTCGATGGATTTTTCGACCTGTATCCGAACCTGAAATTAATCGCATCCCACGGCGGCGCTGCCTTGCCTTACCTGGTGGGCCGCTTCGAAAAAGGCGACGAAGTCGAGTTGCCCCAACGCCGGAAGATGGCACAGAAACCAACGGACTACCTGCGTCATATTTATTACGATTGCATTACCTATGATGCTCGGGCGCTGCAGTATCTGATTTCCATCGTCGGCGCTGACCGGGTGATGTTTGGCACCGATTGGCCCCACCAGGTTTATGATACGGCTGGCGCCCTGGCCAATACCGGGGCACTTCCTCCGGACCAATGCGCGGCGATCCGAGCCGACAATGCCATGCGAGTCTTTAAAATATAGCATCACCACCCGCTTCAGTAACCAATCAAAGAAAAACAATAATGGCTACAACTTCAGTGCAAGAACAATTTTCCGGTAGATGGGGTTTTATCTTTGCTGCCGTCGGTAGTGCCGTCGGCCTCGGCAATATCTGGCGTTTCACATTCATGGCCGGCGAAAATGGGGGCGGCGCCTTTATCTTCCTGTATTTCATTTTCATCGTCTGCTTCGGGGTACCGGGCGTCATCGCCATGATCGTAATCGGCCGGCGCGGTGGCCGCAGTCCGGTGGGGAGTACCGAAGCTCTCGCTCGCGCCGAAGGCAAGAGTGCGAACTGGAAGTACCTGGGCTGGATCGCATTGTCCGTTGCCTTTCTCGCCCTCACTTTCTTCAGTGTAATTGCCGGGTTTGTGCTTGCCTATTTAGTGAAATCCCTAACCGGTGCTTTTGCAGGAATCACACCCCAGGAGTCTCTGCAGATGTTTGCGGATGTGCAGAGTGGGGTGATCGGCATGGTCGGATGGCATGGGGTTTTCATGCTGCTTACGATGTCAGTCGTTTCCCGTGGCATTCGGGAAGGGGTCGAAAGAACCCTTAAATTCATGATGCCGGCACTATTCGTGATCCTGTTGATTCTGGTGGTGTATGCCGCGGTCACGGCCGATTTCGCTGCCGCCCTACGTTTCATGTTCGTACCGGACTTTTCAATAATTGGCCAGGATGTGCTATTGCTTGCACTCGGGCAGGCGTTCTTTTCCTTGAGTGTAGGCGGCGGCGGTATCATTGCTTACGGTGCTTATCTGAGGAAATCGGCATCGATTCCGCAATCGGCATTAGTCGTTGCTTCGGCCAATGTCTCCGTAGACATGCTCGCCGGACTCGCCATTTTCCCAATCGTATTCACCTATGGGCTGGAGCCTGGCTCTGGACCCGGACTCATGTTTGAAACCCTGCCGGTCGCCTTTGGACAGATGCCCGGAGGTCGGTTCTTCGGCACCATGTTTCTGCTATTGGTGTTGTTCGCTGCACTCAGCACTTCGATATCGATGTTGCAGTCGGTGGTTGCCCGCCTGATGGAACGGGAGGGAGCCAGTCGTCCAAGGATGACTTTACTCGCCGGCGGGCTCGCCTGGATCATCGGCCTGGGTTCTGTGTTCTCTTTTAATATCTGGTCTGACTTCACGCCACTGGGATTTATCGATCTTTTAGAAGATGCCACCATCTTCCGAATCATCGATTTCTTCGTAGTGAACAACCTCATCCTGGTCAGCGCGTTCTTCATGGCGATCTTCGTAGGGTGGACCATGTCGAAACAAGCGACCTGCGATGAATTTGGGATGGGGGATGGCCGTGCCTATCGGCTCTGGCGTTTCATCATGCGCTATCTGGCGCCAGTCGCTATCCTGGTGATATCGTTGATGACGATAATTGGCTATTAACCACCAAATCAATTGGTGTGAAGAAGGGACTGGCAAAAAAAGCTGGGCACGCGAAGAACAAAAGGCGGGAATCGATAATTGACAAATGAAATACTAAAACGCGGCGCAGGCGGAGTGAGTTCAACGGGGTTTGTCTGGCATGAAAAGTACATGTGGCATGACACCGGTTCCGCTCTCGGTGTATTACCGGCGGATGGCCAGTTCCAACCCTGGATTCATTTTGAAAACCCCGAAACCAAGCGACGCCTGAAAAATCTCCTGGACGCCTACCAATATACAGACAAACTGGTTCCGATTGCACCGAGCCCTGCAAGCGAAGCCCAGTTACTGCGCGTGCACACCGCCGAGTATATCGATCGTATCAAGACCATGAGCGCAGACCAAGGCGGTAATGCGGGTGAGCTGACCCCTTTTGGTCCTGGCAGTTATGAGATTGCACAACTAGCAGCCGGCGGTTGTATCGAAGCCTGTAATGCAGTGCTCAATGGCAAGGTAGATAACGCCTACGCCCTTATTCGCCCTTGCGGGCATCATGCAGAAGCCGACCGTGGTCGCGGCTTCTGTATATTTTCCAATATCGCCATCGCCATTCGCGACCTGCTATCTACCTCGAAAGTCTCTCGTATAGCAGTAGTGGACTGGGATGTTCACCATGGCAATGGCACCGAATCGGCGTTCTATGAAGAAGCCAATATCCTCACCATATCGCTGCATGAAGACTCGCTCTATCCATACAACAGTGGCTCGCTTCACGACTGCGGCAATGGCGCAGGCGTTGGTTTCAATATCAATATTCCCCTGCCACCGGGCAGCGGGGGCGGAGCCTACAACAGCGCCATGGAGCGAGTGGTATTACCTGCCCTGGAACTGTTTCAACCAGAGTTCATCCTGGTGGCATCAGGACTAGACGGCAGCACCTGGGATCCGCTCGGTCACATGATGTTACTGTCCACCCACTACAAGTCCATGACTGAGCAACTGCTCGATGCCGCAGACCGCTACTGCGAGGGTCGTCTCGTAGTTTGTCATGAAGGCGGCTACTCGGCTGGTTATGTGCCTTTCTGCGGGGCCGGAATTATCGAGGCATTGGCGGGTGAGGACAGCGGGATTATCGACCCATTCGCGAAGTATGAATCGAAGTGGCAGGCGCTCCAGCCAAATCAGGATGAGATGATCAAGGAAGTAGAAACCGTCGCTCTCGGTGCACTCAGAGACGGGCTTAATTAGCGAGTTCGAACTCCAGAAATCTTAGTCCGTCACCGCCATTGATGTCGGTATATTCTAGATATACATCATATAGCGCATCATCTTCGCCGTAGGGCAGCAGCCGCAAATTGGGTAGATAGAGCATGGAGTCAGCGGGGAAAAATAGTGGCTTTAACTGCCACGATGCGGCTGGGGAAATCTCGGTGACAGATTCGAGAGTAAACAACGCGCCGTTATCCTGGGTCTGTACTAATTCGATGTCATAGACCGTGCTGTTACCCGCAATTGCAAGCGACTCGATTAAGAGCAGGCCTGACTCACGGTGAAACATACTGGTGGTGGGCGATCCGGAGGGATGCTCGCGGGGAAAGCTTAGAATCGAGTCCCCCAACTGGAAATTCACATCGAAGCGACATTGATCGGGATCACTATTAACCGTCTGACAACTTTCCTGAATATCCTGGGCGTCGGGTTGTGCCGCGCCTGCGCTCCAAGCCAGCAACTGATTCCAGGCCGCCGCACCTTCATCCATGCTAAAACCACAGTGACTGGCTTCTGCCTCAACCACGATCGCCGTGGTTAATTGATCCGCTGGCAACAACTGCAGTAGCGTCTGCTGGTTCTCGACTTTCACCAGGCCGTCCTTGGAGGTATGAATGGAGACTACTTTGGTATCGCCAATACTGCCCCGGGGCGTGTAATTATCGAGGAAAAACTGCCTGGCAGACGGCAAAGCTATGCTGCGCTGGATGGTTGTGTTGATGTCTGCATTGCCATAATCTATTCCCGCATTAGCGAAGGGTTTCAAACCGTTCAGTTTAGATTCGTCGCTGACAAGGTTGGGTATTTCGAATACCGCATAGGCAAGATCAAGCAACAGGAATTCCCTGTCGGTATCCGTCAGTTCAAGAATTGTATTCATGCGGTCACTCTGCCCCGGCCGCTGTAATAGTTGCGCCAGGGGAGCACCCAGAAATTCCGCAGAAATCAGACCGGTGCAACGTTCCAGAGAATTCAGGAATTGGGCTTCGCCACCGATGGGGTCAGGTTGTTCACTCCAGGAATCTGTAGGTAATTCCGCGCCGTCAACCTCCTTGCAAACCGCTTCGTAGACCATACGCAAGTCGAAAGCCTGATCCCAGTTAGTTGCGCCGGCAACCGCCCCACACATTAACAAGGCGCCGTCGATGTCGGGGATAAGCCCCTCTTCGAGATCCCGCATGCTGACAATGCCGCCCAGGGAAGCACCCTGGATAAATATCCCCCCAGGGTCCCCCGCCAGCTCCACAAACTTCCGGTAAAGCTGCTGGTTGTCGATATGGGAGTTGAAAACAGCCCAGCCAGTTTGGCTATAACTGGATGCTGCCATGGCGTAACCCTGGGACAGCGCGATATCTGCAAGTGGTCCCAGCGATGGATCCGGCTCTAGTTCGGTCTTGGTATAACCTTGGTAACCGTGATTCCAGATCACCAGACCATCGTGTGGTTGCCAGTTTTCGGGTAAGGCAATTTTGTAGTAAGCGCCGTTCTCAGTTTGGCCTTGAAATTCAGTGGCCTGGGCAATTAGATTTGGACAGCCCGACAGATAAATACTTATGCCCAGCAATAAAAGCGGCGTTGATGTCCTGAGCCTGGGTTTTTGCATCTGTAGATAAACTAACGAGGGTTTAAGTATAAGCGCTATTCATATTACATATACTATATCGGCTCGAAACCCATTCCCTGCATTTGTGTAATCCAGATAAACCCGAGGGTCAGGTCTTGCAACTTAGCGTTAGCGTCAACAACAGCATATTGTATTGACGGATGCTAACAGGAAAGACCTGACCCTATAGCGCGCTAGGATTCGTAGGTCGTCCGACCCCCCAAAATCGTCTGAAGTACCCTGATATTGACGATCCTGTCGGGATCGACATCATGTGGGTCACTATCAAGGATTGTAATGTCGGCTAATTTGCCAGGCGTAAATGAGCCTTTTATGTTTTCCTCAAACGACGCGAACGCACCGTTCATCGTGCAAATCCGCATTGCTTCGGCAACGGATATACGCTGGCTCGGGCCCCACACCCTACCTTGGGTATCCTTTCTCGTAACCATGCTTTGGATCGCCATCATCGGCTCGAAGGGTCCCGGGGTAAAATCGGAAGCCGGTGCAACCGGGATTCCGTGGTCCAGGAAACTTCGATGCGCAAACATCGATTCCATCATTTCCTCGCCGTATTCGGCCCACTTGTTGCCGTGGTAATACGCGTAGGTATAAAAAGGTGCGGGCACGACGCCAGCAGTTTTTATTCGCCGCAATAATGAGTCATTCACCAGTGAGCAGTGTTCAATTCTGAAGCGCGGGTTCTCGCCTTCCCAACCTTCGAGCACACGTTCATATGCGTTGAGAACCATGTCGATCGCAACATCGCCATTGGCATGAATGCCAATTCGAAAATCGTGTGCAACTGCATCAGCTACAGCCGCATGGATTTCCTCCTGCGTCGCCGTCAGGATTCCGTAGTCGTCCGGGCTACCAGTGTACGGCGTGCTGCGACTCATGGTACGTTCCGAAGCCGATCCGTCCGCGAGAAATTTTACAGCGCCGATACGAAGCATATCGTCGCCAAACCCGGACGCCATTCGGGCCAGTTTCAACCCATTGTAGACATCGGAGTCGAAAAGCGGCATGAACGATAGGCGAAAATCCATTTCACCGGCTGCTCTGGCGTCCTGATAGGCAATGAAATCGTCAACAATTCCCAATGAATCTGTTGTCGACGTCAGCCCGGAGGCTGCCATGTTTTTCGAAACCAGACGCACCGACCGTTGCCTAGCCGCGCGATCCATGACTGGCCAGACACCGACTCGCAGAAACGGTTGGAACGCCGAAGGTTCTGCAATCTTGCCGGTGAGTTCTCCACCTTCGCGGTAGTATCTGCCGCCCACCGGGTCCGGTGTTCCAACAGTGATTTCCGCGAGGTTGAGCGCCCGCGTATTTACCACGGCGGTATGACCGCCACGGTGTTCCACCATAACGGGATGGTCCGACACTACCTCGTCAATGTCTTGGCGAGTCAGCGGGCGCCCTTCTTCGAATTTCGTGTCATCGTACATTGTGCCCACGACCCATTGGCCAGTTGGCGTTTGACTCGCCTGCGCCGCCAGTGCCGCCTGGACCTCCGAAATACGAGGCAGATTGACGTTCGCCGAAATTGAATCCTTGGCAAGTAATGGATGACTGTGAGCATCTATGAAACCCGGCACCACAGTTTGTGTCCGCGCATCTATAACCCGAGTGTTTGCACCCCTGAGATTGGCAACATCATCATCGCTGCCGACTGCCAGAATGTGTTGCCCGCGAACAGCCAAAGCGGTCGCCGAAGGATTACCAGGGTCCATCGTGTGTATGGTAGCGCCAGTAATGATCAGATCGGCCGGGCCTGTAGCGTCCCAAACGGCCGCCGACGATTTGCCGGGGAGGCCTCCCAGCGTCGTTGCGGCCGCTGTCGCTCCGAGAAATGCCCTTCGAGAAAGTGCTTTCATCGTAATTGCTCCGTATTATTCGGTAGTATGATTTCAGTAGTTCGAGTCAATATTTTCGGATCAAATTACTCTAACCCTAACTCCTATGATTCTCTGACCCCTTTGCTTTGATCCATCCTCGATCTTAATCATGCAGCGGCATGCCTCGTTCCTGCAATACCTCCGCAAAGATTCGTGATCCATTAACCCCGGAAGAGTAAACCTCAGGGTCAGGTCTTGTAAACCTCAGGGTCAGGTCTTGCAACTTAGCGCTAGCGTCAACAACAGCTTATTGTATTGACGGATACTAACAGGAAAGACCTGACCCTATAACGCGAGAAGATTACTATCCCAGACGGGCTGATGTGTTTCTTAAATTAGGACCTGATAAGTCCCAATGGGTCTGCCGACGTACGCTCCCGCAATGAGCATTGTGAAAATCAGGAGCGGTCTACAAACCGCGCAAACTGGCGCACCCGGCATGATTCAACTACTAGCCATAACACATTGATATATCTGTTTATTTATTCCAATTTTTTATACAGTGTTACATCAGGTGTTACATTGAATCAAAGTCACCCCTACTTTCCCACCACCACTCTAGGCAGTAATTAGCCCAATACTTAAGTTTCTAGTCTTGCCTGGTCAATAAACCACCAACCGGATTTCAGCTAAATCGTCTCAGGATTGTTTATGCGGTTGTAGAACTGTCTCTTGCGCAATCAAGAGCAGCGTCCTACTTCCTGAAATCGGCTTGTTGGGTTAATCAAAAGCTGTTGTCTCATCGCTATCTATATCGATGCTTGCTTCGTTATTCAGTAGGTTGAATCTAAACGTCGAAATGTCACCTTCGTCTGCTCCCAATCGGCGCAAAAGTGCGCCAGATCCGATTACGTTTCCCTCTTCCATAATTTTTATTTTGTATCCACGAACATCTATCGGGTTGATAATGTCAAACTCTTTTCCCGAAACAAATTTTTTCACGCCTGATGGCGCCAAAAATACAAATGATGGAGGGGGACAGGGAGGCACTCTTACGGTGATCGATAACTCTCCTGACTCGGTCCATCCAAACGATGTTACGCGCTTTTCATTCGGTCGCCATTACGTTCGCTACTTTAACTACAAATATCATAGAACCGGTACGCTTTGGGAGGGTCGCTATCACTCCAGCCTGGTACAACAAGAGTGCTACTTACTCGCATGTCAGCGCTATATCGAATTGAATCCGGTACGGGCAAACATGGTGACTGATCCAGCAGACTATGAATGGTCGAGCTATCGCACTAATGCTCTTGGTATAAGGTCAAAAATCTTGACTCCACACCCTGTTTACTTGAGCTTGGGAAACACAAAGGCGAGCCGGTTGTGCAATTATCGTGCGCTATTTGGCTCATCCATTGATAAAGATCTATTATTCGACATTCGCTATTCGCTGAACAAAGGCTTGGTGTTGGGAACGGAGCAGTTTAAGACAGAGGTAGAAGCGATGACCGGGCGTCGAGTAAGGCCAACAAGGCGAGTTCGCGAAAGACCATAAACTACTGGATATTTACTCTGACCCCATTAATAATACTTTTCCAGCGCAATCAGAAGGAACTCAACGATGTATTCAGATAAAACCAATAACACCTGGATGAGAAATGCTGCCGGCATCGCCTTACTGGCTTTTCTCACAGCTTGTAACCCTGCGCCAAGCAGCA
>PCCP01000059.1 GCA_002731775.1 Gammaproteobacteria bacterium | reverse complement strand
AAACCAGTTCCCAATAGGTGCGCTGCGCATACCAAAAATTTGCTAACCGTTCGTCCACAATAGTATGTATAGGGGTGAGATGGAACCATCCTTGTGCAAGGGGGTGTGCCCCGGGGGGTGGGGTAATTCCGGGGAGGTTTTACAGATGTTTCTTCATCAATGACTTTCGCTCTAAGTAACACTAGTAGTAACACTGACAAAGATAACACAACACAACAGTAAGCGTATAAATAACAATAGGTTATGATAAAATATCGACTCTTGGTGGCGGCACCATTTTCTTCTCTCACAACATCTAGCATTCTGTAGTTTATCTATTAATTTGCAGCAAATGTTGACCCAGTAGTGGGGTGAAAACTGACCCCTTAGATCAGCAACAACCCCACGCAATCATTGGCTGGAAGTGGGTCAACTATTCAATGCAAAAATCGTAAAATGCGGGTCAATCGAGCATGCAAATCAACATGATCATCGGCTTGAGTGAGCATGAAAACCCCAAAAAACTCACTAAGTCGCGACAGATTTAGACGATCTCGCCGTTCGTTCGCCTCTTAATGAGTTGATCTTGAATTATTAGAAATTTCAGCCCATAGCATGCTCCATCGCCCTCTACTGTGCAGGGATGCGCAAGAGCGACTCTGGCAGCAAGTGGCGGGAAAGAAAGGTCAAGATTTCTCGAATATCTCGATCTGTGGCGGTGCCCTCCCAGGTGGGAGCTGGGCGGTATGGAAGCGAGTCAGGTTGACTCTGGGTATGGGAACTGATGTCGCTGAGCGGTCATCAGGATAAGGATTGGTACTCGGGAGAAGTTCAATTATGCAGGCATGGGTTTTGCTCCCATTATGAGAAATGGAAAAGCATGGCGGTGACCTTATTCCTAATCTAGCAGAGTAATAGACGAGGGTTAATGCTATTATCGCAACCGGAAAATTTAATTATATTATTGATAAACAATGAGTTAAGTGAATCTCAACAAAATGAGCAAACTGCTTTTTCGCGCCTTCATTTTTGCCTCGACAATTTCCCCCGGCGCTGTAATTGCGCAACAGGACTCTAGCCAGGAAGAGGACTCCACCGTTACCTACCCGGCAAGTTATTTCGAACAGTTTTCTCCAGTCTCCGTCAATGACATGTTGAACCAGATACCTGGTATCGATCGTATATTAGACGCAGATTTAGGCAGTGTGACGCTCGGTGATCAAATGGATCGAGGCTTAGGCGCTAGCTCCCCCATACTAATCGACGGAAAGCGTCTCGCAGGCAAGGCCAATGAAGCAGCTAACCAGTTAGACCGGATTGCGGCGATTGAGGTCGACTACATCGAAATAATCAGAGGTACGTCGAGTGACCTGGATGTTCAGAACGCGGGCCAATTGGTCAATATTGTCTTAAAGCAGGCGCAGTCCAGGTCTAGCTTCTCTTTCGAAGCGGGTGTACGCCATTTTGATAATGGCAAAGTTGATCCGGAGGGCTCCCTCTCCCTGACCGGCCAGAGCGGGAAATTAAGCTATCAGCTAAGCGCCAGCGCCCGCAGCGGCTATCAACTGGATGGCAGTTCCGAGTTGAGTCTGCATCCGGATTTACGCTTCAACGAAATCGTCGAGTTTGAACAAGAGCGCAATCAAACAAACTACAGCATTAATTCAAATCTGAGTTACGACTTTAGCTCCCGTGATCGATTTGCACTTAATGCGCTCTATGCCGAGAGTAATCCTCCCAGCTCATTGCTGCGTCGTATTACAGATTTTAATTCAGTGACATCAAGTATTCGATATGAGCGAGAGATTGTTCCATCGACTTCCGATAACTGGGAAATAGGAGGGGACTACGAACATAGATACAATAATGGCTCCAAGTACAAATTCTTGTTTATCGTGAATGAGCGGGTTGGTGACACCACACGGGAGCGCTTCACATTTGAAAATATGGGCGACGTGGAGAATAAAAATCTGTTCTTGAATAATAGCAGTCGCTACCAGGAAAAAATTATACGGACTTCCTATACCTGGAACCTGGCACAAGAGCAGGGCATCGAAGTAGGTATTGAGGTGGCACAAACTACACAAGACTCAGCCCTCAAGCTGGGGCTGCCCTTGCCGGGTGCGACTTCACTGGATTTTGGTGGTTTGCGAGCAATGCCCATTGCAAATGCGGTTTCCACAGTGGAGGAACTTCGCTATGAGGGATTTGTAGTTCACAACTGGCGATTAAATCCTCGCATGTCATTAGAAAGCTCCCTGGTTGCAGAGTTTTCGGAAATAGAACAAACCGGTGACATCGACAACAAACGTGATTTCGACTTTATCAAACCCAAGTTCGATTTTCGCTTCGATATTAATAGCGCATTTCAAATGCGTTTAAGCGCTGAAAAAACTGTATCACAATTGAGCTTCGCCGATTTCTCTGCGGCTACCAACAACCAAGATGAGGATCAGGATACGATAGCGGGCAATCCCGAGATTGAGCAGGAACAGTGGTGGCGATATACGATTAACCTGGACTATCGCCTGCCCAACGATGGCGGTGTGTTGACATCCAGAGTGTTTTACTGGGACGTCGAAGGCCCGATCGGTCGCATCGATATTTCTCCATCGGCCACCGAATTAGCTTCAACCAATGGTAATGTGGGTAACGGTTTCGTGCTTGGCCTCAATCTTGATGCCAGTATTCGGCTGGGCTTTATCGGTCTGCCACAGGCGCTGCTCACTGCTGGGCTACTCGTGCGAGATACAGGAGTCGATGATCCTCTTATTGCCATGGAGCGCAAGGTAGTGCCCAATGATCGCGGCAGTTTTCGAATTGGTTTTCGGCATGATGTACCCAGCCTGAGGCTTAACTATGGGTTTAGTTACAATGATCGTATCGATGGTAACCGACCTTTGTACGACATCGACAATGTATTGTTTATTGGATCCAGCAGTGACCTGACTGCCTTCGTTGAGAAAACCGGTTTGGCCGGACTTACCTATCGATTGGAAGTCATTAATATTCTCGATCACGATAATAAGCGCGAGCGTCGACGTTATGATGGTTATTTAAGGGACGATGTGCTCAGTGAGATAGAAAGATTCAGCACCACTAGCGGCGTTAAATTTGCTCTGCAGGTTCGTGGCACTTTCTAATTCAAGCGACGGAGCAACTTCGACAAGTGTATCAATTGGAAGTGATCAGGAATAAATGAGCAATAAAGAATTCACGGCCCGGCAACACAATGTGAGGATAGAATTCAATTCGAATTTTGATGGTGCATTTGATTTGTGAACAGATAGATGTGGTGTTTCTGCTTTGACACAGAATTCTGAACATCTTCGCCCCTTTGACTGTTAAGAAAAATGTGTAAAATTTACTAAATATGACACAGGGCTATCATAGCTTAACCGTTTCTAACTAATGGCATAGGAGCCAAAAGCAGTGACGTAAAATACTCATAGTCTATTTAAGCTACGGAACACAATCAGATAGGTAAAATTATGTTCGAAAAATTTCTACCCAGATACGCCGATAACACTTATTCCGGCAACAAGCTGGCGCTGTATTTCTTCTTTCTTATAACACTGATGACTATAGGTAGAAGCTGTATTCATATATTTAGTGTCGATGGCGGGGCTCAATCCATCGCGACTATTCCACTGGACAATTACACACAAGCCGGCGCTGAAGCCGTGATATTCATCTTCGCTCAATGGGGAATCGCGCAACTCATGATAGGTCTGGTCTATCTGTTGGTTGCAGTGCGCTATCGGAGTCTCGTCCCACTAATGTATAGTTTTATCTTTTTTGAATGGAGCGCCAGAATTATTCTGGGTTTCCTGAAAAGCATAGAAACCTCGGGCACGGCACCTGCTGCAATTGGGCAGTTGGTGTTGGTGGTACTGGTACCGGTGATGTTCTACCTCTCTCTCAGACGATCGTCTGGCGGGGTACAATCGCACTAACTGAATTTTTAAATCACTCAATTGTAGAGGCATCATGCTTATGGCTATCAATTACACAAGAGCGTTTGTTCTTCTGATTACCCTTTGCAGCGGATCAAATCTGGCGGCACAAGATCGCCCTCCAGCCAAACTGTTGGATCCGGATGCAAGTCTCTCAGCAGTTCTTTTAGGTACTGGAGTGCCGCTACCAAATCCAGACAGAGCAACTGCCTGTACCGCCGTCATCGCAGGTGATCGAGTATTCCTGGTTGATACTGGACGCAATTGCGTTGTACCACTGGATCAGGCCGGAATTCGCGATATCGCTGGTGTATTCTATACCCATTACCACTCGGACCACTTCATCGGCCTGGGCGAAATCCTGCTCAATTTCGGCATAGATGGCTTGGACCGGTCTATACCTGTCAGAGGTCCGACGGGTGCAAGAGAAGTAATCGAAGGAATTCTAGCCGCCTATCGCCTCGATCTGAAATACCGTGTTACTCATCACGGAGAAAAATTCAGTGCCAATATTATGCAGCCCGTGGTAACTGAGTATGAACCCGGTGTGGTATATGACGAGCGAGGATTAAAGGTCACTATGTTTACAGTCTGTCATCAACCTATAGAACCCGCTGTGGGTTATCGGTTTGAGTATCAAAATACAGTACTCGTTGTATCGGGTGACACCAAGGTTTGCCCGGAATTTGCCGAGGGCGCTAGAGGAGCTGACTTGTTGATTAGCGAAGTTGAAAACGCTCGGATGCTCAATGCTGCGGTTGTTCTGGCAAGAAATTCCAGCGATACTCGTATGGTTGAGATGATACGCGAAGGCATGGAATACCATGCTGAATCACTGGCGCTCGCGCGAATGGCACAGGAAGTCGGTGTTAAGAAACTTGCCTTAACGCATCTGTTCCCTTCTATCCCCGCCAATGATCAGGCGGAAGCGCTCTTTATTCGAGGCATGAGCGATCTGTATGACGGTCCGATTATTGTAGGGCGCGACGGGACTGAAATTACTCCTTGAGAAATCCCCGCGCCTCAAGTACCAGAAATCAACGAGGTCCGAGTGCTTGGATCGTGAGTTTGACTAAGAATGAAGGCTAGTCTTAGGCGCATTTCTATGGGGATTGAAATTGCTAAGGACCAGCTCGGACTGGAAATCGATTCCTGAGCTGCGATTACAGCCTGGCAGGGCGAGGCGATGGATTATGCAATGGCGGTGGCAGCAGTGATTGGTAGAGGCAGTATTGGACTTGAGTAGGATCGTGTTATTAGTGATGCCTGCACCGCCAATCTTGTAGTCATTCCCCGATTCTACTATTCTCTGTTTCTTCCCGATCTCACTCATAAAGTTGTAACAATTTCATGTTAAACGATAAACAAATTCGTGCCCTGGTTGCCGAGCACGGTGCTACGGTTAATCAAGGCCGCAGCATCAAGCAGTTGATCAAGGATGGAGAAATTCCCCGTCTCGTGGGCGCTACAGTGCTGGAAGGCAAGGTATCCGATTCGGTATTCGGGGAAAAGCTGGTCACCGCCGACGGCAGGCAACTGCGGCTGATGTTTCGCAACAACCGTATCTCTACCCACGATGTAAACCGGGGGGCGATTCCATTCAAGGACCAGGTGCTGGCTTACAACCACGACCACATGATGAATCTGGTGAAGGAGGTTCTGGGGTCTTCCCAGTTTGTGGTTGCCGGGCTTAAACCCAGCTCAACGGTTATTCCTGCGGAAAATCTGAAGTTGGTGCAGCTTGAAAATGTGCTGCGCCTGTATATGGCAGAAAGCTCTACGTCTACCTCTCTGTATCAACATTGGGTGCAGGCTAAAGAGGAAGGTCTCACCGAATTCAAGTATGCCGGGCACGATCTCAGCATTGTGGCGCTGAAGCCCAACGGATTGCTGCCTTATTTGATGGACACGCCGAGCACCAAGGACAAAGTAGATCGGACTATCGACGCTCAATACCTGATCGATGGGAACATCTGCACGGCAGCTCAATACGACCAGATTCGTAACTCATCCATGATGGCATTCGGCATGATCTCGCAATATTTGAAAGGCAGAGGCATGGTGCTGGTCGATACCAAGACTGAGCATGGTATTAATAGTGACGGCAACATCGTTGTCGCCGATGAACTTTACACCATGGACTCCTCCCGTTTCTGGCGGATGGATGACGAGGGTGAGTTAATGTCCCACAACGGGAAACCGCTTTCCTTCTCCAAGGAATTTGCCCGTGATATGGTGAAAGAGAAAGATCAGCAATTTACTGACGAACAAGCCAATGAAATAGCGGTGCGCTACATTCAGGGTTTGCAACACTTGACGGGAGCAGCCTTTGTTCCTGACCTGCGTCCAAGAGATCAGCGTATTGTCGGCTCGAGTAATCTGATTCTTGACGCCCTGCTAGCGGATTGATCGACGAGGATTCTGCTTTTAGATATCAATTTTTGCCGGAGCACACATGCCCTCTCTCCGTTTCAGGACCGCCGTTTCACTCTTGACCGCTGGGTTAACAATCGCCGCCTGTGCGCCGGAACCTGTCGCTGTCGAAGTATCCACTAGTGCAGCGGTGACCCTGGCAGACTATGAAAGAGCCGAGCAATTTCTCGCTGTTAATACCTCCAAGTTAATGCGGAACAATATTCTCGCGCAATACTGGCAGGATGATGATCGGCTGATATATCGCCGTTCCACCTTGCAAGGCTCCGAGTATATGATCGTCGATGTTGTCAGCGGCGAGAAGTCCGTGTTATTCGATACCAAAGCGGTGGCGGCTGTGTTGGCAGATTTGGGCGATGAAGAAATCGATGTCGATGATTTGTCATTGTCTGCTCTGAAACTCGGTGCGACTGGCGAAGAATTGAGATTCAATTTCGATGATGATCAATTTTTACTAAACCTGTCTAGTGGAGAAGTTGTCCGTCTCGATAATTTCTCCGGTGATGAGTATTTGTCCCCCGATGGCAGCAAGGCAGCCTACGTCGATTCTCACAATCTTTGGCTGCGGGATACCGTAAGCAACGAGTTGGTCCAGCTTACTTTCGACGGTGAAGAAAACTACGGTTATGCCACCAATAACGCGGGCTGGATCAGAGACGATGGGCCGGTGCTGCTGTGGTCTCCCGATTCCAGTAAGATCGCTACCTTTCGTCACGATGGCCGCAACGTCGGCGAAATGTATCTTTACAGCACCGAGGTCGGACACCTGGAACTGGACGCGTGGAAGTATCCGTTACCCGGCGATGAGCATATCTTCATGATCGAACGATTGGTGATTCACCTGGGGGGCAAATCGGATTCAGACTCGAACATCGTACGCTTAAATATACCACCTGACCCCCATAGGTCTACCATCAGCGATCATGTCGCCGGGCGTGGTGGCTTGTTCCTCGATGTGGAATGGAGTGAAGACAGCGCGAGCCTGGCCTTTGTCTCCTCGTCGCGGGATCACAAGGTAGCCCGATTGCGGGTGGCCGACACCTATACTGGCGAAGTCAGAGATGTTTTCCGCGAAGAGGTAGCTACCTATTACGAATCCGGACTCAATAGAGTCAATTGGCATGTGTTTTCCGAACGAATGGAGTTCCTCTGGTTTTCAGAGCAGGACAACTGGGGGCATCTCTACCTGCGGGATCTGCGTACCGGACGGCTTAAACGGCAACTGACCGCAGGAAACTGGAGCGTGCTGCAGGTGCAGCAACTGGATCTGGAAAATGAACAGATCTATTTTCTGGCATCAAATCGTGAGGCGGGTGATCCTTACTACCGATATCTTTACCGTATCAATTTAGACGGCACCGGATTGCAACTGCTGACGCCTGAGTCGGCCAATCACGAGATTAGCTGGTCTGAATCGGGGGAGTATTTTACCGATATTTATTCCGCACCAACGCTTGCGCCCCGTGCAGTGGTTCGCAACAGGGCTGGAGAAATCACACTATCTCTCGAACAAACGGACCTCAGTGGCCTGTTAGCTTCGGGGTGGGTGGCTCCCATCCCATTCACCGCGAAGGCGAGAGATCAATTGTCCGACCTGCACGGTTTGCTATATAAACCGTCTAACTTCGACGCCAGTCAATCCTATCCGATTTTGAATTACCTCTATCCCGGGCCACAAACCGGCAGCGTGGGCACCCGCTCTTTTCGGGCGTCCCGTGCCGACAAGCAGGCCCTGGCTGAGCTGGGTTTTATTGTCGTAGAAGTCGATGCGATGGGAACGCCGGGTCGCTCCAAGGCATTTCATGATGCCTACTATGGTGATATGGGTGACAACGGACTGCCTGACCAAGTCGCGGTCATTCGGCAGTTGGCTGCGGAGAATCCGTGGATGGATCTGGGTCGCGTTGGTATTTGGGGCCACTCCGGCGGTGGTTTTGCTTCCACGGCAGGCATTCTGCGTTACCCGGAATTTTACAAGGTGGCGGTGTCCGGTGCCGGCAATCATGATAATCGTAATTACGAGGATGACTGGGGTGAAAAGTGGCACGGGCTACTGGAAACCTATCCCGAGACCAATCCACTGGATAGCGATGGTAGTTCTGAGGCCGTCGCCAGCAACTATGACAGTCAGGCCAACCAGTTGCTTGCGGATAAGTTGCAGGGCAAATTACTCCTCGCTCACGGCATGATGGATACTAATGTGCATCCGTCAAATACACTATTAGTAGTGGCGGCGCTGATCGAAGCAGACAAGGACTTCGATCTGCTGGTATTACCAAGCGCCAGTCATGGCTTTGGCAATCGACGCTACTTTATGAAACGACGCTGGGATTATTTCGTCGAACATCTCAAGGGAGTGGAACCTCCCTCGGCGTTCAGATTTAACGACAACGTAAGATAATGCGCTAAATCGGACTTCTGCAGCCGGGAAAAGATGAGGTGCTGGCTTGCAAGGGCATGGATGGCTGCACTAAGCTAGCTCGCGGCGTAACCACGCGCTATTTAAAAGCCTCAATCAGGCGCGAGGAATAAGTTATGAGCAGAACCACCCGAATTTCAAGATGTACGGGTTTGCTGTTGGCGCTTACTAACTTATCTATTCCGGCGCACTTCAGAGTTGCCAACTTTATGAGTCCATCATGATCCAGCTTGAGACTACATTGGCTGCATTTGCCGACTTTATGTGGGGACCGCCAATGGTGGTTCTGTTGGTGGGTGGAGGTTTATATTTCATGTTCCATTCGAGGATGCAGCACTTCCGTTATATAGGCCATAGCATGGCATTGCTGCGTGGCAGATACACTGAGCAATCCAGTGGCGTCGCAGGTGATATTACCCACTATCGCGCCCTCGCAACTGCGTTGGCCGGTACTATCGGGCTCGGCAATATTACGGGCGTGGCGGTGGCTATTACCGTAGGCGGTCCTGGCGCGGTATTCTGGATGTGGGTCACCGCCATCGTGGGAATTTCTACCAAGTTTTATACTGCTTCATTGGCGATCATGTACCGGGGTGTTGATGACAGCGGACAGCTACAGGGTGGACCCATGTACGTGATCCGTGAGGGTCTGGGGAAAAACTGGCTACCATTGGCATGGTTGTTCGCTATAGCCGGCATGTTTGGAACTCTGCCAGTGTTTCAAATAAACCAATTGGTACAAATATTGCGGGACGTCATTGCGATCCCATCGGGAATTGCCAGCGCAGAAGATCATTTTGGTTTCGATCTCGCCATGGGCGTAATACTTGCAGTTGCATTATTTTCGATTGCGGTGGGCAAGATAAAACGGGTGTCGGCGGTGGCCGGCAAGCTGGTGCCAGCAATGGTGGTGTTCTACTTCGTTATAACCGCTGTACTGCTGCTGAATAACATCACCGAAATTCCTGCCATGTTTGCCCTCATTTTTACCGATGCTTTCTCTGGAGAAGCGGTTTCTGGTGGCGTGCTCGGCGCGGTCATTCTGATCGGTGTACAACGTGGTGTCTTTTCCAACGAGGCCGGTCTCGGCACCGAGTCTCTCGCACACGGTGCCGCCAAGACTAACGAACCGGCCCGTGAAGGTCTGGTGGCGATGGTCGGGCCAGTCATCGATACGCTCATTATCTGCACCTGCACGGCGCTGGCCCTCCTGGTGACCGATGTGTGGCAGGGGGACGCTATCGGCGTCACCATGACATCCCAGGCCTACGAGCAGGTGTTCCCCGGCTTTGGTTCTTATCTGGTGTTAATAATGGTTATCGTGCTCAGCACTACGACGGTATTGACCTACTCGTACTATGGCAGTAAATGCATGGGTTTCCTGTTTGGAGTAGCCGCACAAAAATATTATCTGTGGGCTTATATGGCGTTGATCGCAGCGGGGGCGGTGGTCTCCATGGACGCCGTCATCAGTCTGTTTGATGGCGTTTACGCCATCATGGCCATTCCCACCATGATCTCAACCCTGATACTGGCGCCGAAAGTGAGGGCTGTGGCCAGAGACTATTTTAAGCGCCTCGATGCAGGCAGCTTCGACAAAGCAGATTTATGCGATCGTCAATTAACAACGGATAAGCTAACGCGGAAATAAGCTGGAAGATTGCCCGGTTTGTATTTGGGCAGTTAATTCCTATTTGCCTTCTGTGCTGCCATTTTTTGAAATCCCCGGCTCATGATCCAGGCGCTGAAACAGGAAACCGCGGCAAAGACACTCAGTACCAGGAACACCTGGGACCAACCTAGATAGTCGGACATGATGCCTGCTGCGAAGGCGGCTATGGCGCCGCCGATGTAACCCATACCATCCAGAATTCCGGTACAGGATCCGGCCCCCTTGGCGCCGGCTATATCCAGTGTCAGACAGCCACTGCTCATGGAGTAGGGGCCCAGCAGAAAAAATCCGCAGGCACCAAGAAAGAACAGGATCAGGTTGAAATTTGGGAACTCGGCGGCACTCAACACCGAGATGGCCCAAAGGCAGCCGATCAATACTGCCAACATGATCCACATCATTCGCGCCCGGTCTCCATTTTTCGCATGGTGATCCGTATACCAACCGATAAATACCGTACCCAATACGCCAAACAGAGGGAATATGGCCGACTGCAAGATCGCGGTACTGGCGCCGAGTCCAATGTCGAAAAGGAATTTGGGCGTCCAAAACAGAAATACTGAACGCAGCAAAGTTGTCAGAAAGCTGAAAAGCACGAGTTGCCGATAGATTGGCAGACCAAGCAGTGTCTTCAGGATCGTAAAAACAGCGGGTTTTTCCTCATCGCCGTAGTCGGCAAGCGCTTTCTTTGCGGTTTCGGAGATGCTTACCTGGGCGCCAGGTATCACAGAAGCGGGTCTGGAACGGGAAGCTAAATAGGACCAGATCAGAATCACGGTAAGGACCATCGCCGGGTAGATAAAGATGCCTTGCCAGGGCACACCCTGCGCGACCAGGAAGCCTGCAAACAGCGTGGCTGCGACCCCGCCAAACTGGAAGTTTACACTGATCAGGCCCATGACGGTGCCGTTGCGTTCACCCGGATACCAGTTGCCGATGGTTTTCGTCAGGCCACCCCAACCCATCGACAGGAAGTAGCGACAAAAACACCAGACGACGATAAAGACAGAAAGACTGGCGGAGAGCGCGAAAATAATATTCCAGAATATCGCCCCGGCCATCCCCACAAGAAATATTTTGCGACCTCCAATTCTATCGGCGAGGGGTCCGTTGATAAATTTTCCAGCAGCGTAAGCCATCTCGGACAGAGACGCGATAAGTCCTAACTGGGTGTTGGAAAAACCGAATTCCTGCTCAAGCAGGGGAAAGGCTGCCGCCAGATTTCCGCGGCAGAGATAGTAGCCGACATAGCCGATAAGCATGACCCAGAATGTGGAAGTGCGCCAACGTAACAGGCGTTGATTGTCGCTGGGAGACAATAATACTTGTTGATCACCCTGGAGGATGTAGAACATGACCCGATTCCAAACTGCTCAGCTGGCGGATTTTAGCATGCTAGGGCACCGCTGAGGCATTACTGCATTAGTCAGAGGTGCCTAGTAGAGGACTGCGGTGGGAAAAGCGCTGCTGCTCAGTGAAGGGCTGCAGCTAGATGAAGGATTGTCGCTTAATGGACGGTTTGCTCAGGCTTCGGTTTATCGTTGCTAATAGGAGAAGCAAGCGCACCTTCCTCCTCCTGCGAAAAGTAACTTCGAGTGAGGATCGGGCGCTCGAGATAGGCAACCAACTTGCTCATGAAATCATCCATGTGGTCAGTCTGGTAATGCCCCTGCAAACAATCGGCATTCTCCCATTCCTGCAGCAGAATGATCTGGTTGGAATCGCTTATGCCTTCGAAATACTCATAGCTGATACAGCCGTGTTCCTGGCGGCATAGACGCACCATATTTTTCATCAAGACAATCGCTTTTGATTTTGACTCGACCCGCAGGTGGAATGTGCTTTGAACCATTATCATAATGAGAGCTGCCCGTTAGTCTGAATTCGATACTAGCTGTTACACCCAACAGCCTATAACTTAATGCCAGTTGCATGAACTGCTGCTGAATGTGCCTGTACAAGCCAATATTGTGTCTTTTTGTCGATTATCAAGTTTATCGATAATCAGAGGCTCCCTGGTTAGTGAAAGCGATCAGCCACTAAGTAAGTTCGCCTGTTGCCTAACGCAAAATTTCTATCGCAGCCTGGGATTCCCGCCGCCTTCTCTCACGCTGGGCGACTGTCATGCAGACGTATTCGCGAAAGTTAGTGCCGATTACAACTTCCCTCAGGCAAGTCAGTTTCTCACCCTCGGAGCTCACGGTGGCGTTGTATGCATCCACGTCCCGTTGATTCCGAATCCTGGGAATGCCATCGTCCTCATACGTATTTTCACAACCAATCAGTAGTATGCTCAAGTAAATTACAGCGACTGCTTTTTGCATCCCTCACTCCGTAACCTTGCTAATTTTATTGAATGCCTACGGTCGATAGACGATTAGTCGCCAGTAAACTCGCGAACGGGGGTAAATTTACCATTAAGTTTGCGATCTGCCAAAGCAATGCTACAGATTGACACAATTTAGGGATAGATGCCTCCCGGCTTGGTGGCGACGGTGACTCGCACCTTTTCAATCCACCTGCAAGCTGCGCATCACCTGCCAGCTTCAATATAGAGGCTCCCTGGCAGACGGTTTTTTAACAGCCCTTTAGATCGCTGCTGCCACTTTCAATTCGTCAATCCGGGTTTCGTCGAGGCCCCAATCCCTTAATACCTGTTCCGAGTGTTCCCCTGCCAATGCCGCAGACGATTGTATTTCTCCCTGGGTGCGACTGAAACGGGGTGCGGGCGCCGGTTGGGTGACGCCTTCGAAATCAACATAGGTGGCTCTGGCTTCGTTGTGCGGGTGATGGCTCGCCTCTTTCAGATTGAGCACCGGGGCGAAGCAAACATCCGTGCCCTCCATGATGGCGCACCAGTCGTCGCGAGTCTTGGTCTTGAACAGGGTCTCCAGCTTGTTTCTCAGGTCCGGCCAGCCAGATTGATCCTGCTGTGCCAAGAAAGATTCATCAGTAATTTCGCACTTTTCCAGCAACAGCGCATAAAACTGCGGCTCGATAGATCCTATTGAAATGTGCTTGCCATCTCTACACTCGTAGCTGCCGTAGTAGTGAGCTCCACCGTCGAGTTTGTTACTGGATCTGTCCGTGGTCCATAGATTCATAGCCATCAAACCGAAAAAGGGACTGAGCAGGCTTGCGGTGCCATCGGTCATCGCCGCGTCGATGACCTGCCCCTGGCCGGAGTTGCTTCTCTCTATCAGCGCAGCCAGCACGCCGCTTAACAGATACATGGCACCGCCGCCGAAATCGCCAACCAGATTCAAGGGCGGAGCAGGGGGGCGATCGGCGTAACCCATGGCACCGAGAGCACCTGCTATTGAAATGTAATTGATATCGTGACCGGCTGCCTGTGCCAGGGGTCCACTCTGTCCCCAACCGGTCATGCGTCCGTAAACCAGTTTCGGATTACGCTCTAGACAGGGTTCCGGTCCCAGCCCCAGGCGCTCCATAACGCCGGGTCGAAAACCTTCGATGAGGACATCTGCCTCGTCGATAAGTGCCAGCGTGGTTTCCACGCCCTGCGGGGTTTTTAGATCGAGAGCGAGGGAACGCCGGCCCCGGTTCAATATATTGGCACGGCTGCCTGCGCCCTTATGACTGAGTCTATCGATACGCACGACTTCGGCACCCATGTCTGACAACATCATTGCGCAGAATGGTCCGGGTCCGATGCCCGCCATTTCGATGACTCGAATACCTTTAAGTGGTCCCATCGTGTCTATTGCCTCTGCCTTCCGGCTCATGATTTGACCATGAATGATAGGGGATAGCTTGATGACAATAAAGACCCTGGCCCTGAAGAGCGCACAGTGTAGTGCAGACCAAGCACAGTTAACCTGGTGATCCTGGCCGATTAGCAGTTTCACTTTTTTGGGGGATGATTTATGCTGTTGCGCCTGAGTCGAGTAGATAAAGGCGGATCCATGGAGATCAAGAATAAGACAGCATTCATTACCGGAGGGGCATCCGGACTTGGCCTGGCAACGGCACAAAAATTCGTCGCCGCAGGCGCTACGGTCATGCTCTATGACTTGAATGCCGAGGCGCTGGAAGCCGCCGCCGCTGGCCTGGGAGAGCAAGCCGCCTGGCATGCCGGAGATGTGGCCGATGAGGTTGCTGTGGCCGCTGCCATCGCTGCTGCGAAAAACAAATTTGGCAGCATTCATATCAATGTGAATTCGGCTGGCATCGGCGGCGCCGCTAGAACAGTGGGCAAAAATGGGCCGATGCCATTGGAAAAATTTGAGCACATCATCCGCGTTAACCTGATTGGGACCTTTAACGTGCTACGTCTCTGCGCGGAAGTGATGCAAGTCAATGAGGCCACAACCACCGATGGCGAGAGAGGCGTTATCGTCAACGTCGCATCCGTTGCTGCCTTCGATGGGCAGACCGGACAAGCGGGATATGCGGCATCCAAGGGAGGCATCGTGGCGATGACCCTGCCAATCGCCCGGGATCTGGCGAAACGAGGCGTGCGGGTGATGACAATAGCGCCTGGGGTGTTCGAGACACCCATGCTCGCATCTGCCCCCGCTGAAATACGCGATCCCCTGATTGCCATTACCCAGTTTCCCAAGCGCCTGGGAGATCCGGTAGAGTTTGCGGAGGAAGTCGAACACATTGTCCGATGCGGTTATTTGAACGGGGAAACCATACGTCTGGATGCGGGCATCCGCATGCCGGCGCTTTAGAAAATAGTCTTTTGAGGAATTGGCAAAGGAGGAAAAACAGATGACTGATGCATACATTGTAGGAGCAGTTCGAACTGCCACCGGCAGGAGAAAGGGACGGCTCTGCCAGATTCACCCGGTCGATATGGGTGCGATCGTGGTGGATGAACTGGTGGACCGAACCGGAGTGCCTACCGGCGGTGTCGACGATGTGATCTTTGGCGTGGTCAGTCAGATTGGTTCACAGGCTGGGAACCTGGGCTGCATGGTTGCATTGTCTTCCAAGCTCGATCCCGATGTGCCGGGTACCACCGTCGATCGCCAGTGCGGCTCGTCGCTGCAGGCAATTCAGTTTGGTGCCCAGGCGGTAATGTCCGGCACCCAGGATGTCATCATCAGCGGTGGCGTCGAAGCCATGAGCACTGTCGAAATCGGCTCCAACATCCGTGATGGCCTGGAGCATGGTCGCGGCACACCCAAGGGGGAACGCCTGGAAATGCAGTACCCGGGTGTTCAGTTCAGTCAGTTCGATGGCGCGGAATTATTGGCCGAAAAATACGGCATCACCCGAGAAGAGCTGGATGAGTTTGGCCTGATGAGCCATCAACGGGCCGCAGAGGCCACCGATCAAGGCTACTTTACAGCAGAAATTGTCCCGCTCAATATCAAACTGGAAGACGGCAGCGCAGACATCCACGACAGAGACGAAGGCATAAGAGCCGAAGCTTCGCTTGAGGGCATGCAGTCACTCAATACATTGCGCGAAGGGGGTGTTATTACTGCAGGCACCGCCAGCCAGATCAGTGATGGGGCCGCCGCGGTGATGATCGCTAATGCAGATGCTATCGCCAGGTATAATCTGCCAGTGCGTGCCAGGATTAAGGCGCTTGCCGTGGTGGGTTCCGACCCGGTTATCATGCTCGAAGGCCCAATTCCCGCCACCCGCAAGGTGCTCGAAAAAGCGGGTCTGAGCATAGATGACATAGACCTGTATGAGGTCAATGAGGCGTTTGGCTCGGTGCCACTGGCATGGGCCAAAGCCCTGGGAGCGGATATGAATAAGTTAAATGTCAATGGTGGTGCTCAGGCACTGGGCCATCCGCTGGGTGGAACCGGGGCGAAACTGATGACTACCCTGGTGCACGAATTGGAGCGGCGCCAGGCTCGCTACGGTCTGGTCGCCATCTGCGAAGGCGGTGGTACAGCAAACGCCATGATTATCGAACGCATGGATTCAACCACGAATTAATTAACACTGATATAGCTGGGGAAACCAATCTCCGAAGGCTGGTTACCATCATTGTGGTGCTGAAAAAACCGATAGGGACAATCCAGATTAGTCAACAAAAAAGCGAAAACACCGATGTTTGAAAATCATACCAGTCCATGGATGGATGAAGAATTACACATCATGAGAGATGCGGTACGCAAATTTCTCGCCCGGGAATTTGTGCCCCATATGGCCAAATGGGAGAAGCAGGGTTGCGTCGATCGGGATGCCTGGAATAAAGCGGGCGCAGCCGGGTTGTTATGTGTATCTATCCCGCCGCAGTATGGCGGTGGCGGCGGTAACTTCAAACACGAGATGGTGTTGGTGGAAGAGCTGTGCTACGCCCACATCTCCGGCTTTGGCAACGGCGTACATTCCGGCATCGTGGCTCACTATATAAACTCCTATGGTAGCGAAGAACAGAAACAGCAATGGTTGCCAAAGATGGCGTCGGGAGAAATTGTTTCAGCGATTGCCATGACTGAGCCCGGCACCGGATCCGATTTGCAAGCCGTAGCTATGACGGCCATCAAAAAAGGCGAGAATTATGTCCTTAACGGTCAAAAAACCTTTCTGACCAACGGTCAGACCGCTAACTTAATTTGTGTGGTAGTAAAAACTGATCCCTCCGAATCGGCAAAGGGCATCTCGCTGATCATGGTAGAGACAGAATCCGTCGAAGGCGAAGGGGGTTTTAGCCGCGGCAGAAACCTGGAGAAACTCGGCATGAAAGCGCAAGACACATCGGAAATATTTTTTGATGATGTGTTTGTGCCCAGTGAGAATCTCTTGGGCAACGTGGAAGGCAAGGGCTTCGTTCAGCTGATGGAACAACTTCCGCAGGAGCGATTGATTATCGCAGCGGGTGCCTGTGCCGCCATTGAGGCTGCCTTGCGAATCACTTCTGAGTACGTGAAGGAACGCAAGGCCTTCGGCAAACGCATTCTGGATTTCCAAAACACCCAGTTCCGCCTGGCCGAGAGATACACCGAAGCGAAGTTGGCCAGGACCTTCGTCGATGACTGTGCGATGAAACTTGCCGCGGGCAAACTCGATGAGACCACTGCCGCCATGGCGAAGTGGTGGACTACCCAGAAGCAGTGCGAAATAGTGGACGAATGTCTGCAGTTCTTCGGCGGCTATGGTTATATGATGGAATATCCTATTGCCAAGATGTATGCGGACAGTCGAATTCAGAAGATCTATGGCGGCAGCAATGAAATCATGAAGCTGTTAATTGCCCGGGCAATTTAGCCGGTTCACCTACATTTCTATCCTCGATCTTAGGTGAAAATTCCTTGCACGGCAGTTGGGTTGATCACGCATCGGAAGCTGGCGGGATGCCTCGGCTTCTTTGTCTATGCAGAAGCCATACAGTTCGACGGAATTGCTTAAGCTCTCAATTAGATGGACTCTGGACGACAATACCAGCCACTAAAAGCATCCTCGCCCCCAAGCCTATCGCCCGTAATTGCGAGTATGTACTTATTCGATCGTAAAATTGTTGATTTCTATTCCGAAAACCTGAAATTTCCGCTGCAATCGCTCACAACGGCCGATCTTCTGGCCAAATTAGGAGCTATCGAAGATCCGGCAGTTTATACCCCTGGTCATCAAGGTTTGCCCGAATCGCTTTCTTATCGATTTTGCCGGTGGAGGTCTGCGGAATGGATTCGGTTTCGATGACATCATCGGGTAATTGCCATTTCGCAAAAATCTCGCTGCAGTGCGCCAGTACCGCATCCCGGTCTAGCGACTCTCCTTCCACCATCGTCACCAGGACCACTGGGCGCTCATCCCATTTCGGATGTGGTTGGGCGACAACAGCCGCCTGGGCCACCTCTGCCATGCCCACTATGTGGTTCTCCAGATCGACAGAGGAGATCCACTCCCCACCAGACTTGATCAGATCCTTGGAACGATCCGAGATGATCAGGTATTCTTCTGCATCGATCTTGGCAACGTCACCGGTCACCAGCCAGCCATCATGAAACTTGTCTGGTTGTGGGTCGTTGTAGTATTCGGAGGCAATCCAGGGGCCGCGAATACAGAGTTCACCGACGGCCTCGCCATCGTGGGGTAAGCGCTTCCACTGTTCATCGAAAATTTCGATCTCCAGCCCAGGCATAGCCAAACCCGCCTTGGCGATATTCTCAAACTGCTGTTCTTCCGAAATATTTATATGGGAGCGCTTCGCCATTTTTCTGGACAGGGTTCCCAGCGGATTGGTCTCGGTCATACCCCAACCCTGAAGCATTTCGATCCTATGGGTCTCCCAGTACCACTGCATCATGGACACCGGAGGCGAAGATCCGCCACAGGTCAACCGACTTAATTTACTCAGGTCATACCTGTCAGGTTCTGCCTCCAGCGCCGCCCTGACGCCCTGCCAGATAGTGGGCACACCCGCAGATATGGTGACTTCTTCCTCATGCATTAGCTTCAGAAAAGCGTCGGGTGTCATAAATCGATGGGGCATTACCTGTTTGCACCCAAGCATGGACGCGCAAAACGGCAGGCCCCAGCCCATGGCGTGGAACATCGGTACGATGCCTAGTAGCGCGTCCAGGGAAGAAAGCCCAATCGAATCGGTCAGACACTCAGTCAGTGTGTGCAAGTAAGTAGATCTGTTTGTATACATCACTCCCTTGGGTTTACCAGTGGTACCGGAGGTGTAACACAGGCCCATGGGGGAAGTTTCATCGATCTCCGGCCACTCGTACTCGGTGGCCTGACCGGCAATAAAATCCTCATAATCGATCTGGTTTTCGAAGGAGCTTTCCCCGCCCTCACCATGGCGACATACCACCAGCAATTCTACGCAGGGAATCTTGCCCCAAAGCGGCTCCAGCAGCGGCAACAAATCCTCGTCCGCAAAAAGCACGCGGTCTGCCGCATGATTGATGATATATTCGAGATCGGTGGCCGATAGACGGAGATTTATCGTATGCAATACCGCTCCCATGGAGGGCACGCCCTGATACAGCTCCAGGTGACGATAGTTACTCCACATGAAGCTGCCAATTCTGTCCCCAATCCCAATGCCATGGGCATTAAGCGCATGCGCCACCTGATTAGCCCGGTCCCAGGTCTGTTTCAACGTCTGCCGGTGCGTACCATCCGCCTGCATGGTGACGACCTCGATTTCCGGGTCCAGCCTGGCACCTCTGCCCAGGATTCGAGACATGAGTAGAGGCGTATTTTGCATTGTCATTCCGACTTCCTCCCGCAACTGCTTTTGTACTGTTGTACATTCAAGGACAGGGAGGATAGCTGAAAACAGGGGCCTTGTTCAATTGGCACGACCAGAATTCCATTTCGGTTGAATGCCCTTGTAGTAGTAGGCGTGGGAATCTGGTTTGAAAGTTTACTGCCTAATTAATCCTGGTTAAGAACGGCTCAATCCCAAAATTAGTTGCCAGTATCATCGACTCCAATTGAAATGCCAGACAGCGGGGTTTATTCTCTAGAACTCTGAGAATCACGAACAGACAGGAAACAAAATGATCAGTGCCAAGGAGCTTCCGAAGCAAACGCTTACAGTGAAAGGCAAGACCATGAGTTATGTGGAGATGGGTGAGGGCGATCCTATTGTCTTTCAGCATGGGAATCCAACTTCGTCTTATCTCTGGCGCAACGTCATGCCCCATCTGCAGGATCAGGGTCGTTGCATAGCCATCGACCTGATCGGCATGGGTGACTCCGACAAGCTGGCGGACTCGGGCCCCGATCGTTATACGCTGTTAGAGCATAGAGAATATTTTGACGGTGCCCTCGAGGCGCTGGGCGTAAATGACAGGGCTACTTTTGTCATTCATGACTGGGGCTCGGCGCTTGGCTTCGATTGGGCCAACCGTCATCGCGACGCCGTGATCGGTATCGCCTATATGGAGGCCATAGTCAAACCCGTGACCTGGGATCAATGGCCTGAGGCAGCGCGGGGGATTTTCCAGGGCCTGCGTTCACCCGCCGGCGAAGAAATGATCCTCGAGAAAAATGTGTTTGTAGAGAGCGTGCTGCCTGGTTCTATCTTGCGGGAACTGAGCAGTGAAGAAATGGAAGTCTATCGGCGACCGTTCAAAAATCCCGGTGAAGACCGCAGACCAACCCTGACCTGGCCTCGGCAGATACCGATTGAAGGAGAACCACAGGAAGTAGTTGATGTGGTTCGTAGCTATGCTGACTGGCTGGTGCAGTCAGAACTACCTAAGTTATTTATCAACGCCGATCCCGGGGCAATTCTGATAGGCCAGCAGCGAGAATTTTGTCGATCATGGCCAAATCAGAAAGAAGTAACCGTGGCCGGCAATCATTTTTTGCAGGAAGACTCGCCCCATGAGATCGGTCAGGCAATAGCACAGTGGCGCAAACAGTTCGCTTAGGAAAACTTGGCATCAGATTACACCCAGGGAGCTTGCAAACTACAATGAATCAGCAATCGATCAAAGGTTTTTTGTTAAGAATCTGCGTGCTGCTGATGGGGGTTTCGATTTTTTCCTTTGCCGCCGCCCAGGAAAATTCTGCGCCCGCGATTGGCAGCCTCATCGTTGGCAATTGGGTGATTAACGAAGAATTGAGTGACAACACCGACGACAGGGTAGAGGCGGCGATCAAGGAAGCAGGGGGTAAGATCAAGAGGCGCTGGTTCAGGAAACGCGAGGAAGATTTTTATCGTGGTGGGCCTGCAGAACAGGAACTCTACGATCGCATCTCTTATGATGATGTGTTGCGTATAGCCTACGATGAGCCCGAGTTTCGTTTCGAATATGCCGATAACTACGTCCGGGTTTTTCATACCGACGGTCGTCGCCGCTCTTCCGCTGCCAACGATTTCTACAACAGCGGAAGTCAGGATTTTTCCTTCGGCAACTTCGATAATAATTCGCTGCTGGTTGAAGCCAGGCCCCGGGACGATGGATTTACGCTGGAAACCTACACCTTGCAGGCTGGCGGCAATCAGCTAGTCGTGAAAATGCAGATTCAGCCAAATTCTTTTGGCGCAGCAATCATACTGACCCGGGTCTACGATCGCGCCGATTGATTCAGGAACTCGCAAGAATCTCGTCTTCGACGTCCCCTAGTTTGTCCTTGCCGAAAAATATTTCCTCGCCGACGAAGAAGGTTGGCGAGCCAAAAGCGCCACGCTCAACCGATGCTGCAGTGTTGTGAATTAGCTGTTGTTTGACCTCCATATCGGCGCTGCCGGCAATGATTGCTTCCGCGGGGAGACCCGCATCTACAAGCGCCTGCTGAATCACGGCCGGGTCCGCCATATTCAATTCCTTCTCCCACATACACCGATATATGGCTTCGATGTAGTCGTCGCCAATGTCGTTGTTCATGGCGTAGATGGCGCCACGCATGATCGCCAGCGTGTTAATGGGGAAGTGAGGGTTGAATCTGAAGTCCTCAATACTGTGTTTTTTAATGAAGCGTCGGGTTTCCAAGGCGTTGTATTCTGATTTATTCCTGATTCCGGCCAGGGCCTCCATCGGTGATCTGTTGTTAGTTGCCTTGAAAACTCCACCAAGCAAAATTGGAACGTAGTCAAACTTGATGTGCGTGCGGGTCTCGATGGCCGGTATTATACGGTGGGCGTAGTAGCTGTTGGGGCTACCGAAATCGAAATGAAATTCCACTGTTATCGACATCTATTGATCCTTATCTAAAATTTTTCAGCAAAAGGGCGTAAATCCAATTCATGGGTCCAGGCATCCTTCGATTGCAAGTGCAGCATCCAGTATGCCTCGGCAATTGACTCCGGATTCATCAGGGTATCCCGGGGGAGGTCATTCGGATCGATACCGCGGTCCTTAAAACGCTCACGCACGAATTCTGTATCCACGCCGGCATCGATGATCAGGTGCGCCACGTGGATGCCCTGGGGACCCAGTTCCCGCGCCATGCTCTGGGCCAGTGCGCGCAGCCCGAACTTGGCGCTGGCAAAGGCCGCATAGCCGCTGCCGCCACGCAGACTGGCGGTGGCTCCGGTGAAAAATATTGAGCCCTGATGGCGGGGCACCATGTACCGGGCGGCCTCCCTGCCAGTCAGGAACCCCGTGAGGCACGCCATCTTCCAAACCTTGTAGAAGACTCTCTCCGTGGTTTCCCGGATCGGGAAGTTCACATTGCCGCCGGCATTGGAGATGACGATTTCGAGGGGTCCGATGTCTGCTTCGATGGCTGCAAAGCGTTGCTGAATTTGGGTTTCTTCCCTGGCATCGAGGGTATAGCCGTAGGCCATGCCCCCAGCATCTTCGATCTCCTTGACCAGGTCTGCAGTCTTGTCGCCGTTACGGCGACCCAGGCAGACGCTGTATCCCCCTGCCGCAAACCGGCGGGCGATAGCGGCACCGATGTAATCACCGGCGCCGACGATCAGGCAAACTGGGTTTGGGCTTGTCATATGGGGAGCGGCATCGATCGAGTCGTTAGCAATTGGGCTCACTGTTGCGCCGGACTCACAAGGCTTTTATAAATTTCAAAGTCACGTGCTTATCGGTTCGGTTTCATAGCTTGCTTCGGTAGTCTGGAACCAGAGCTCGAGAGGCACTGAATCTATCATCAATCGCGAGCAGAGGCTAATGCGGGTCGGTCTGAATTGAGGGGCCCTAATCTACTTCAAGGCTCCCAGTCTGGCCATGGACAAAAAACACGCCCCCGGGGGGACGGGGGCGGTATAGGGCAAATTGAGTCCACCTACTGCTTAAGACAAGCGGCTCACCATAGAAGACCATGACCACCGGGTTTGATTTCAACGAGGTGTAGTAATATTTGCCAAACGGTTCTTGTGGTGACAGCATCTCGCTCCCCAATATGGGTTTTGCAAGCCCACAGTCTTGTAATTTAAGTAATTAAACTATGACCAATGCTCTCGAGACCAAGTTACGTAAGGTTGAAGCCGAAAAGGCGGGCAGCTATGACAAACGCACCGAACACCTGGATGCGCAGGGCAAGGGCTTGTTTATCAATCGGCTGATTCTGGAAGACTCACCCTATCTCCTGCAACACGCTCACAATCCCGTGAATTGGTACGCCTGGGGCAACGACGCCTTCGAGGCCGCCGCAGTCGAGGACAAGCCCGTGTTCCTATCCATTGGCTACTCCCCCTGCCACTGGTGTCATGTGATGGAGGTTGAGAGCTTCGACAACGTCGAAGTCGCCGAGGTGCTGAACAGGGATTTCATCAGCATAAAAATGGATCGGGAACAGTATCCCGATATCGACGAGATTTATATGACCGCAGTGCAGCTCATGTCAGGGCATGGGGGTTGGCCGATGTCGAATTTTCTGCTGGCGGATGGTAAACCATTCTTCGGTGCCACCTATTTCCCGGCAGCTTCTTTTATCGCCCTGTTGCAAAAAATTACCGACGCCTGGAAGCAGCAACCCGACGAACTGAGGGCCAGGGCGACCCAGATAAGTGAGGCGATAGATCGCATCTTGAGTGACAGAAAAGAGGCGGGGTCCTTAGGCCCGGACTTGCTGGACAATATGCTGAAAGGCCTCTTAGAGAGAGAAGATTCGACCTATGGCGGCCTGGCCGGTGCGCCAAAATTTCCCCAGGAGCCGCTGCTGCTGCTCATGCTCGATCATGTCAGGAGATCCCGCGACCTCAGTGTTTTTGGTTTTGTTGAGCGTGCACTTACCGGCATGGCGCGTGGCGGCATCTATGATCAGGTGGCTGGGGGTTTCCATCGCTACAGCGTGGATGCGCAATGGTTGGTGCCGCACTTTGAGAAAATGCTTTATAACCAGTCGCAGCTGGGACTGGTTTATCTCCAGGCTTATCAACTCAGCGGCAATAAGTTCTTCAGGCGAGTCTGCGAGCAGACCCTCGACTATGTGCTGCGAGATATGCAGTTGCCTGAGGGGGGATTCTATTCCGCCACCGACGCCGACAGCGAAGGAGAGGAGGGCACATTCTTTACCTGGACTATAGAAGAACTGAAGCAGGCGTTGTCCGCCGCCGAGGCGAGACTTGTTGTGGAACTGTATGGGGTAACCGAGGCAGGGAACTTCGAAGGCTCGAATATCCTGAACCTGCCGAAGTCCCATCTGGAACTCGAGAAGGACGGTGGAGTCGATGGCGGCAGCGAGGATAATTTCGACAGCCATCTGGATAGGATTCTAGAGAAGCTTTATCTGGCTCGGGAGCGGCGCGTCCACCCACTTAGGGATGACAAGCTCATCGTTGCCTGGACCGGAGCGATGATCACTACGCTGGCGACGGCGGCGCCGGTGCTACAGCGGCCAGACTGGCTGCAGGCGGCGCAGCGGGCTGCCACTCTGGTGTGGCAACGGAATGTGGCCGCCGCCGGCCGGCTCCACCGGATCTATTTGAACAACGCCGTGTCCATCGCCGGACAACTGGAAGACTACGCGAATTATTGCCAGGCGCTGATCACCCTGTTCGATGTGACAGACGACAGGGAATATCTGAGGCAGGCGGCACAACTCATGGATATGGCCCTGATAGAATTTTGGGACGAGGAAAACAGCGGGTTCTATCTCAGCCCCGAACAACACGACGCACCGCTACTAACTCGATCCCGTAATGCCAGCGATGGCGCTACCCTGTCCGCGGTCGCCACCGCCGTGCAGTGTCTGTTGATGTTAGAGCAGCGCAGCGTGCTTCTCGCGAGGAGCCAGGGGCACGGTTATGAAGGCAAAATAGACAAGTGTATCGCGACCCTCATAGCCCATATCAACGACAATCCAATGAGTCATCCCGGCATGCTCAGGGCAATTTCTCTGTATCAGAACGGTAGTGCCGGGGAAATTCAGACTATCGACGGTGGCAGGGCGAAAATCGCAATTTCCAAGATTGAGTCGTCAGCCGACAATGTGAACCTCCTTGAAATCGTGGTGACCCTCGAATCGGGCTGGCACATCGCTGCAGCCGGGGCTTCCGGGGGTGAGATCGCGGCCATCGAGTTAGATCTTGCCGAGACTGAAACCCATTGGCGTGTTATCCGTTGTGATTATCCTCCAGCGAACGCGGCCCTGTTGAATGTTGATGCAGGCAACACTCCAATCTACGAAGAGGGTTTCACCATAAAAATGGAATTGGCACGCACAGAATCGTCCGCCGATTCGCTGTCTGCTACCGCGGAACTGGTCCTGAAATTGCAATGTTGCAATGAAGAAAACTGTCTGCTTCCCCAGGCCTTGCGTTTTAGAATCTAATCGCCGCGGCGATTGAATAGTCTGGTTTCAGCCCCTAATGGGGCGTAGAAAATCCTGCCTGAACGCTGGAGTAGATCAGGGCTTGCCTCCGCCTGAACCAGTGCTCGATTTGTTATAAATGGGGAAAAAGACTATATTTCCCGCCGCTCTAACGTTAAATTCCCTCTCATAGAGTTTATCTTCGAGTCTCAAAAGTAATATCGATTGCACAAAAATAAGACGCTTATTGGTTTTTTCATCTTGCTGGTGCTTGCAAATAGCAGCCTGGCAGGGGACGCAGCCAGCCATGATGACCACGACCACGGGGAAGTGGCGAGCAGTCACGGTTCGATTTCCGCTCATGCCGGGGCCGCCTCGTTAGAGCTCCTGCATCAAGCTGCCCAGGCAGAAAATGCAGGCGACCACCCCGTGCAAGCTCATGACGGTGAAGATTGCTTCTGCGATGATATTTGTTGTGCCAGCTCAATTGGTTTTTCCATGACCGGCAGCGCCGAGAATTTGTCGGTATCCGATAACAAGTCAGCACTACGTGTAAACCTGTATCAGTCTGTTTCCCTGGACCTGCTACTACAGCCACCCTCAGCATAACTCACTCCTGTTTTACCAAACCCTCGAAAACCTGTTTGAGGAGTTGAGTCGTGTTAGCCAGAGTTCTATTTACATTTTTAATGTTTTCCCATTCCTTTCTCGTTTATGGGGAAATGCTCCTATATGAGTTTGATATCGATACCAAGCTGGTAAATTTCACCGGCACGACCGTGGAAGCGCTGGCTATCGGCGATCAGATTCCGGCGCCCACCATAGAAGCCAGGGTCGGAGATGTGTTACGCGCTACATTTCACAATCGACTGGATGTTTCTGCGTCGGTGCATTGGCATGGTGTGCTCTTGCCCGATGACCAGGATGGAGTTCCCTTTCTCAATACGCAGCCTATCGCGCCCGGGCAGAGCTTTACCTTTGAATTTCCCATTATCCAGACCGGCACCTACTGGTATCACTCCCATTCCGACTTGCAGGTCCAGAGAGGCATTTACGGGGCAATCATATTGAGAGAGAAAGATCAGCCACCGAATTCCATACAGGATGAAATTGTTCTTTTCTCCGACTGGACCGATGAGGATCCCGGCTCCGTACTAAGCAATTTGAAGAAGGATAAAGACCATTACGCCTACAAGAAAAATTCGGTGCAGTCCTGGGACAAGGTGCTGGCGAATGGCGGTCGGGCAATACGTAATAGGTTTTCCCAATCTTTTACCCGCATGGGCCCAATGGATCTGGCAGATATCGCCTATGATCGCTTCCTGGCAAATGGGAAGTCGGAGAACAAGCTGATAGTTAACGATATCAACGCCGAGCAAATTCTGTTGCGCTTGATCAATGGCTCTACTTCTAGCTACTTCGACGTCGAATATGCGGGGGGGCCGATGACAATAATTGCTGCCGATGGTCAGGATGTTGAACCCATCCGGGTCAAGCGCCTGCGTATGTCTACCGCGGAAACCTATGATGTATTGGTGAGGGTATCCGCCGAAGCGTCATTTGAGCTACGTGCCACGTCCTTCGATGGCAGCGGATTTTCCAGTACCTTCGTCGGCGCGGGGGACAGGGTATATGCCCCCGACGTGCCGGCGCCGAATCTGTTTCTGATGGAAGCCCGTGATATGGCGATGGGCATCGATATGATGACGACACCGGAACATCAAGGCGCTGCCGAAGCCATGCCTAAGAGTGATGACAAGGGCATGGAAGCTGCCATGGTCGAGGTGATAGCCCATATGACAGACTATCAGCACCTGGTTGCTACCGCTTCCACCGTACTACCGATCCAGCGAGACTGGCGGCAGATTGACCTGACGCTGTCCGGCAATATGGAACGCTACGTCTGGAGTTTCAATGGCGCAACCCTGCGTGAGGATGACCAGATACTAATTCGCAAGGGTGAAAACGTACGCATCATTCTGTACAACAGTACGATGATGCATCATCCACTGCACCTGCATGGCCACTTCTTCCGCGTCGTGAATCAGCACGGCGATCGCAGCCCTTTGAAACACACGGTCAACGTGCCGCCCATGGGCACGGTAGTGATTGAGTTTGACGCCAACGAAGAGAAGGACTGGTTATTTCATTGTCACAATCAATATCATATGAAAACGGGTATGACCCGAGTGATCAGCTATGAGGAGACGTCAACGTACGACGCAGATACGGCCAGGGTGATTCAACCTTACCTGCGATGGTTCAACCATAGCAAGCTGGATGTCCAGAGTAATTTTCTCGATCTGGATTATTCACTCTCCGATGAGCGCCACGGCTTCCAACTGGAGGCGGACTCAAACTTCGATGATAGCTATGAAATTGAAGCAACCTACACCTACTATTTCAGTAGCTTCTTTTCGACCTTTGCCGGCGTCGAGAGGCGAAAACATGAGGAACAAGCCAGCACTAGTTATGCCATCGCCGGATTTAATTACACCTTGCCGCTATTAATCGATAGCGAGTGGCGCGTGGATGATGAAGGGGAATTTCGGGTAGAACTGGAGTCGGAGCTACAATTCACACGTCGGCTGGGGTTTGACTGGCGCTGGAACACGGATAACGAGTATCGCTACCGTCTAAAATACAACATGAGCAAGCGCTGGGCGTTTACCCTAAACAGCGATTCGGAATATGGAGATGGTGTGGGGATGCAATATCTGTTTTAGGGAGTGGCTGTCCGCCGAGCCTGCTCGCATCTAACCCTGGGGGGCATGCACTGTAGCCAATAATCCCTCAAAATATGTAGGCACCACCACCGATGCCTGGCCATATTTGTGCTCGTCGAAAGTGGAACCTGTCGGTTCCAGGTTGAGCTCCACGGTGTCGGCGCTGCGGATTTTCGCGGTTTGATAAAAGCCCGACGCCGGATATACGTTGCCGCTGGTGCCTATGGCCACGAAAAGATCGCATTGCTGAAGGGCCTGATTGATCTGGTTCATGTGCAGGGGCTTCTCACCGAACCAGACGATATGGGGGCGTAGGTTTCCAGCCGAGCGGCAACAGCTGCACGTGGTGTCGAACACGAGATCTTCACGAATATCGAAGACAAGTTGTGAGTTCCGGCAGCGCATCTTCAGGATCTCACCGTGCATGTGCAGGAGATTTTCACTGCCGGCGCGGTCGTGTAAATTGTCTATGTTCTGCGTAATTAGCAGAAAAGTCCCATCAAATTCATGTTCGAATTTGGCCAGGGCCGTGTGCGCCGGGTTGGGCTTTATCTCCTTCGAAAGTATCTGCCGTCTGCGCTGATTATAGAATTCATAGACTAATGGAGGGTTGCGTTCAAAGCCTTCGGGAGTGGCAACTTCTTCTACCGGGTGATTTTCCCATAAACCATCGGCCGCTCGGAATGTCTTGATCCCGGATTCCGCGGAAATACCCGCACCGGTGAGAACCACGATAGAACGGTAGGGAGAGCGCATGGGCAAAGCATAGCATGACGTCTAGTAGATACCAGCGTAGGCGGTATAATGCACCATCCAGACCTAGAGGTGCCCTACGCGATTATTGTCATGCAGTTAAATTGCCGCCAGTACTCCACGCAAGGGAAAGCCCTGATTATTCTGCACGGACTATTTGGTAGCCTGTCAAATTGGGGTTGGCACAGCAAGCAGCTCGCAAAAACATTCGCCGTTTACGGGCTTGACCTGCGTAATCATGGCGACTCGCCCCACGCCAATGCCCTCAATTATCGGGTAATGGCCGATGATGTTCGCGAATTTATGCGTTCGGCAGGCATCGAAGAGTGCGCCTTCATTGGCCACTCCATGGGTGGCAAGGTGGCGATGCAGCTGGCGCTAAGCCATCCCGAATCGCTCACTAGATTGATGGTGGTGGATATTGCACCAGTAGCCTATCCGCCGGCTGCCGACGGTCAGATGGATGTGCTGGCGGGGATGGAAGCGATGGAGGTGGAGGCCCTGAGCAGTAGAAAGGAAGCGGAACAGCGATTGGTGGCGACTATTGAAGATGAGGCCACGCGGAAGTTTGTGCTCACAAATTTGATCAGGAATGAAGATGGCGGCTATCGCTGGCGGCTGAATCTTGCTTCCATAAGGGATAATTATGACAGGCTGCGAGAGAAACCTCTGCTGGGCGAGGCTTTCACCAAACCGACTCTGTTTGTAAAAGGGGCCTTATCTAACTATATACAAGCGCAGAACGAGGAAGAGATATTGGATCTATTTCCAAGGGCGTCGGTAAAGACAATAATGCAGGCCGGACACTGGTTGCATGCGGAGCGCCCCCAGGCTTTTCAGAAGATAGCTACTGACTTTCTATTGCAAGACGAAAACTAAACCATGACGGTGCTGAGTGTTAATGTAAACAAAATTGCCTTGCTGAGAAACTCGCGTGGGCGAGACTATCCCAAGCTGTTGAAATTCGTCGAGCAATTGCTGGCTCTGGGCGTGAAGGGTATCACGGTGCATCCTCGACCAGATGAGCGCCATGTCACGCGACAGGATGTTTATGATATCAGCCAGTACCTGCGATCTCGAAGCGATGTTGAATTCAATATAGAAGGGTATCCATCGGAAGATTTTCTCGACCTGGTGATGGCAGTCAGCCCTGCGCAATGCACATTGGTGCCGGACCAGCCTGATCAACTGACCTCCGATCATGGCTGGGATGTTAGCGCCAACGCGTCTCAACTGACCGATGTGCTCGCTCGGCTGCGCAAGGCGGGCATACGCAGCAGTCTGTTCCTCGATGCCTCGATCACGGCGGTGGAGTTGGTGCCCGGAGTCGATGCGGATCGGATTGAATTGTATACCGAAGACTATGCCAGAAGTTTCGGTACGGCCGCCCAAGACAAGATTATTGCTCAGTACGCGGCGGCAGCGGCGAAGGCCCATGAACTGGGGCTGGGTATCAATGCCGGCCATGATCTGAATCTGGAGAACCTGCCTGAATTTCTGAAAATTCCCCACATCGCTGAAGTCTCCATAGGTCACGCACTGGTGGTCGAGTCGTTGCAGCAGGGTCTTAGCGGGGTCATCACCCAATATCTCGCCATTACCGGGGCCTGATGCGAAACTGATCCCGATTATCCCACCCTCGGCTCATGATTTCCCTGTGGCCCTGCGGATTAGCCGCCACGGCCGCGCATTGCGTCGCTGGTATCTGCAGCAGGGCTTCGAGTTGGATAGTGTCGACAATATCCAGTTGTCACTCAGCTAGTATCTCTAGCTTAACTACCTGAGTCTGCGATTTTCTGCAGCATCGGCTCAAGCCAGGGCCATACATTGTTCAGTATCATTGATTGCGCTTCGGCTACCGGGTGAATGCCGTCACTCTGGATCAGTTCCGGTTGCTGGGGAATACCATCTATCAGGAAGGGCACCAACGCCAGGTTTTTTTCCTGCGCCAACTCGGCGTAGATCTCGAAGAACGGAATGGTATAACGGGGACCGTAGTTCGGAGGTATCTGGATCCCCGCCAGCAGGACATCTGCTCCGGCTTGCTCGATCAAATCGACCATTGCCGACAGATTTTGCCGCATCTGGGCCAGTGGCAGTCCCCTGAGCCCATCATTGCCACCCAATTCCAGGATAACCAGTTCGGGGGCGTAGTTATCCAGCAAAGATGGCAAGCGGCTCAGACCACCAGTCGTGGTTTCGCCGCTGACGCTGCCATTTACCACCACAAAGGGCAACTGTGTATCCTCAATTTGAATAGCGAGGAGATTCACCCAGCCGGCATCTTCATCGATGCCATAAGACGCGCTCAGGCTGTCGCCGAAGACCATCAAGGTGTAATCCGCTGCCGTCGCTGGCGCCAGCAGGCATATCCAGCAGGCCAGAAAACCAACAAATGATCGAATTATCAGGTGTTTCATCGCATCGGCTACAACTCCCGGCATAGAATATGTTAAACCTTGGTCTAATCAAGACCTACGTTAATGGAGACCGAGGGGATATGCAATCTGCCACGGTTGCCGATACACGAAATGGACAAGGGCATCAGTAATGCGTTGGTCATCGGTTAAACTGTAGGCAACACTAGCACGTCTTGTTAATCCTGAATTTGGACTATAATGCGCGCAGTTTCCTGGGACTAACATAGGGTGAGATGAGCGGGACATGATTCGAGTTAACAATTTGCTAAAAAGCGTCGACACCAGCGAGGGTGTTCTGACTATTCTAAATGACGTCAGCCTGGCGGTTAATAAGGCTGAAACCGTGGCCATTGTAGGAGCATCCGGCTCCGGTAAATCGACGCTGTTGGGATTGATGGCCGGGCTCGACGGTGCCACATCTGGCGATGTCGAGCTTGATGGCCACAGCCTGACGGCGATGGACGAAGAGGAGCGGGCAATTCTGCGGGGTCAGCTGGTTGGTTTCGTATTCCAGTCATTTCAACTGCTGCCCAGTCTCACGGCGCTGGAAAATGTCATGTTGCCTATCGAATTGAAAGGCGACCCCGAGGCCAATGCCAAAGCCAGGCAGTTATTGGAGCGGGTTGGGCTAGCGGAGCGCTGGCATCATTATCCAAATCAACTTTCAGGCGGCGAGCAGCAACGTGTCGCCATCGCCCGTGCTTTTGCCACCCGGGCCCAGATTCTATTCGCCGACGAGCCAACCGGTAATCTGGATACGGCCACTGGCGATAAGGTAATCGATTTACTGTTTGATCTGAACAAAGAATTCGCCACCACGCTGGTGTTGGTGACTCATGATGAACCCCTGGCGAAAAAATGCGGCCGTATAATTAAACTCGTAGCCGGTGAGATTGTCAGCGACGAAAAAAATGAGGACCGTGTCAGTGCCTGATACCGATGTTGCTGAATTGAACGGTCACAAAGCGTTTAAATCTCTGTTTGGCATGGCCCTGCGCCTGCTCTGGCGAGATTGGCGGGGGGGAGAGCTGCGCCTGCTATTTTTTGCGCTGGTAATGGCGGTGACGTCGGTAACGGGTATTGCACTGTTTACCGACCGACTGGAAAAGGCGCTGTTGCTGGAGTCGGCAAATATGCTGGCGGCGGATCGTGTATTGGGCAGTAGAAATCTGCCACCGGAGCTAATCCTGCAGGAGGCCGAATCCCGTGGCCTGCGTACGGCCCAAACCTTGTCGTTTACATCGATGGCATTCTCCGATACCGGCAACATGCTGGTGGCGGCAAAGGCGGTCGATGGCAGCTATCCGCTGCGAGGTGAGATCATTATCACCGATGCGCCATTTACCCGTGGTGTGCCGATTCTAAGTGGGCCACCCGCCGGAGAAGTCTGGCTGGAGTCCAGGGCTTTGCCAGCGCTTGGGCTGGACGTAGGCGACTCGATATATGTGGGCGAAGCCGAGTTCAGCGTCGCTAAGATCATTATCGCCGAGCCTGACCGACAGGCGGGAGGCATGGTGGACAACGCCGGCCCTCGTCTGATGATGAACCTGGAGGATGTGGCGGCAACAAATGTGGTGCAACTCGGCAGCCGGGTGAGCTATCGCTATCTGTTCGCTAACGATGATCTGGCGCAACTGGATTCGTTTGAACAGTGGGTGAGGAATGAATACGAGGGCCAGTATCGGCTGCGGGATGTCAGGGATGAGAGTGAAGAGATTAGCGATGCGCTCAACAAGGCAGAAAGTTTTTTGCTGCTGGGTTCGCTGTTTTCTGTACTGCTGGCCGGGGTCGCCATCGCTCTGACTGCCAAACGTTATAGTGAACGACATTATGATTACGTCGCCATATTGAAGACCTTCGGTTGTACTTCCTCACAGATCATGACGATCTACCTGTCGATTCAGTCGATGCTTGCTGTTATTGCAATCGTCGTCGGTTGCGTGCTTGGCTGGTTAGTGCATCAAGGCATATTACAGATGCTACAGACCGTAATTCTGGTGACGCTGCCACCGGCAGGTTTTCAGCCCTATGTGATTGGTTCCCTGACCGCCTTGATCTGTTTGCTTTCGTTTGCCCTGCCACCATTACTGGCGCTGCGAGAGACGCCTCCACTGCGGGTGTTGCGTAAGGATATCAGCCAGCAAAAATTCGGCACCAATGTGCCCTATATTTTTGGCCTGATTGGCACGGTATCCCTGGTTCTCTGGTATAGCCAGGATTTCATTTTGACCTCGGTGCTGGTGAGTTCGGTTGCTGCCATCGCCGTGTTTCTCTCGATTATTTCCTATCTGCTGTTGCGTACCAGTGGCTCGGTCGGCATGAAGGCTGGTAGTGCCTGGAAGTTGGCGATGACGGCGACCCGAAGACGCCGCAAGCAAAGCGTGCTGCAGGTGATGGTGTTTTCTATAACCATCATGTCGTTGTTAATCTTAACCCTGCTGCGCACCGATCTTATCGATGACTGGCAGGACCAGCTACCGGAAAACACGCCAAACCACTTCATGATGAACATTAGCCAGCCCCAGATTGAGGGTATCCAGCAGTTTTTCGAGGCCAACGGTGTGGCAGGCAACGCCTTCTACCCCTTGATCAGTGCCCGGGTCACTACGATTAATGGCGATCTGCCGAATCCACAGGGAGATCTGGACGCAGATGGAGAAGCCAATACGCTGACCGAATCGGCGCGGTCAGGACAGGACCAGATTGACGCTGCCGCAACGCAAAGCGGGTCACAGGCCGAGGGTAGCGATGAGACTCGTGTAAGAGGCCGCCTCAGCCGCCGGCAGGTAACCTGGACAGACGAGGTGCCCTCTGGAAATCGCATTACCGCAGGCACCTGGTGGGGAGAGAACAGCGAAGCGGGTTATGTCTCGATCGAAGAAGAGTATGCGGGCTGGCTCGACCTCGAGTTAGGTGACCGCCTGGAGTTTGAAGTCAACCAACAACTCGTGAGCGCTGAGGTCAGCAGCTTTCGCAGCGTGCGCTGGGACAACATGCAACCCAACTTCTTCATCATTTTTTCGCCGGGTACCATCGACCATCTTGGGGCCACATTCCTGTCGACGGTATTGATGGAAAGGGCACAGAAAATTCTATTGAATGACCTGGTGCGACTGTTTCCCACCATCGTGGTGATTGAGATCGATGCCCTGATCGAACAGATCCAAAATATCATTGCCCAGGTGACCTCGGCAATCGAGTTGATTTCGGTGCTGGTACTGGTATCCGGTGGCCTGGTGCTCCTGGCTTGCGTTAACGCCACCCTCGATGAACGCTTTCATGAGAACGCGATTTTAAGAACGCTGGGGGCTGGCAAGAAGCTGATCCTCACCAGCTTGCTGATCGAGTTCGCCAGCATCGGCATGGTGGCAGGTGTGATCGCAACCCTGGGCGCGGAGGCGAGTCTTTACTATCTGCAGGAGCAGGTATTCGAGCAAGATTTCCATTTTCACTATTGGGTGTGGTTGTCAGGGCCCCTGGTCGGCATGCTGGTGATAGCCGGACTCGGTGTGAACTCAACCCGCAAGGTGGTGAGTATTAGTCCACTCAACGTGCTGCGCCGGGTATAGTCATCACGGCGCATATCTACGGCAGGTAGCTTCAATTTGTCCTGCATAACTGCTGCCGAACAGAAGCAGATGATTCAGCAGGTGATAGAGGTTGTAAAGTGGTACGCGTTCCTGCCAGTTCGATGCCATACCTGAATGCTCGGCATAACTGGCATAGAAGGATTCACCGAAGCCTCCAAATAATCGTGTCATAGCTAGATCAGCTTCTGCCCAACCCCAGTAGGCGGCGGGATCGATCAGCGCAGGCTTACCGTGCTCATCACAGTGGATATTGCCAGACCATAGATCGCCATGAATGAGCACGGCGGGCTGCGGAGGAATCCACTGGCTCAGGTTTTCGGCAATGTATTCCAGGGCGTTTAAGCTAGCGCTGTCCAACAGCTTTCGCTCCCAGGCTGTTAGGGCCAGCTTGCGAATGCGGAAATTGGCAAAAAATTCAAAACCATCGTCTGTGGGTGTATTGACTTGCGGCGTCGAACCGCAGTAATTGTCCGTGGAAAAGCCGAATTGCGACTGCCTGTTGCGATGCAGTTCAGCCAGGCCAGATCCTAGATCTTGCCAAAAAGTCTTATCCGGCTGACCCGATCCCAGGTCTTCCAGCAACAGGAAACTTTCTGCTACATGGAGGACTTTCGGAACTCGAAGTGACTTCGCTTGATGCAGGGCGTTCAGTCCCGCCGCTTCCGCAATAAACATTTGCGCAGGCGCCGAATCGTGTTGTTTCAGGAAGACACGACGGCCGTCGCTCAGATAGAGCCTGGAGCTGATGTTGATCGACCCACCAGCCACTCTCTCTTTCCTGGTGACCTGGCCGAAATCGTTGTCCACCAGCCACCGCTGTACATGTTTTGTCATAGACATCGATTTCTTGATCAGAGGTTTCCTGCCCTGAGTCTACGCCAAGCGGCTGGAGACCTCGATAACGATAGGAGTATAATCGCGGGCTGTTCGCCAGCAGGCTATATGATGATACAGTGGTGGGCATGAACATTTTCCGAAACAGGGTATTTCGACTGCCGGCATTAATATGCCTGCTGGCAATTGGCTTCGGCCCGGCCTCATTCTCCCAGACTCTGGATGAAGTCAGCGCGAGGCAGTGCGTTTATGGCGATTGCGACAATGGCCGCGGCACCCTGGAACTCACCACTCCCCACGGCAAGGGCGAATACCGTGGCAGTTTTCGAAATGGTGAATTCGACGGCCAGGGTCGACTGCAGGTGCCTATCTCGTTTACACAAAATTCCATCTATGTCGGCAATTGGGTGCTGGGCATTCGCAGTGGTCGCGGCAGTTACTGGAATGGTAAAGGAAATCTGTACATCGGCCAGTGGAAGGATGACAAAAGAAATGGCTCGGGCTCCTATTTTTTTAACCTGCCACAATGGCGTGAAAATGAGCATTCGGAATTCTGGTTAAGAGAAAACACCGAGAACTATTCCGGCGAATTCCTCGATGATTTCTATCATGGTCGGGGTACTTACCGCTGGCCGGGTGGGCAGAAATATGTGGGCAGTTTTTTTGCCAACAACAAGCATGGCCCTGGCACTTACTTTTACTCAACCGGCACCCGCAGAGAACAGGTCTGGGATTACGGTGATTTCGTGCGTTAGATAAACGGGCAAGGCTGAAAGTTCTTTAAAAAGTGCCCAGCAAGCCTCCTGTTTCCACCCGTGCCCGATAGTTTTTCATCACTTAATATGGATTCTTCAATTAAAGTAGGAAATTCGTAAAATGGAATTGGAGTCCTTGCGGCGTGAATATCTTCACGGTGGTCTGAACCGTGAAGACCTCGCCGACAATCCATTTAATCAGTTCAGTCAATGGATGCAGCAAGCGATCGAACTTGAGATCGGTGATCCCACCGCCATGACTGTTGCCACTGTGTCCGCGGACGGACAGCCCAGCCAACGCATCGTGTTGTTGAAGCATTTCGACAAGGATGGATTTGTTTTCTATACCAACTATGGTTCTCGCAAGGCGGAGGAACTCGCCATCAATCCGAAAATCAGTTTGCATTTTCCCTGGCATGCAATTGACAGACAGGTAAAGATTGGTGGCGAGGCGAGGAAAATTTCCACAGCCGATTCACTGAAATATTTCATTAGTCGACCCAAGTCCAGTCAGCTCGCGGCGATAGCATCGGCACAGAGCAGGGTGCTTTCATCGAGAACGGTGCTGATGAACCAATTTGAATCGCTGAAACAAAAATTTCGAACTGGCGAAGTGCCGTTTCCGGATTTTTGGGGCGGCTATCGTGTCGAAGCCACAGAATTTGAATTTTGGCAGGGAGGTGCTGATCGCCTGCACGACCGCTACAGGTATGTCCCCGAAGCTAGCGGTGGCTGGAATATCGACCGCCTGGCTCCCTAGCTCTGATTCTTTTTGCGTGTTCTAGAAAACAACAAATAAGGCACAGAGTATGTCTGCAAAGAAGCACGCTGCAACAGTCGAATATGATGAGGTTTCTGCCGATTACCTCGACAAACGCCAATTAAGAAAAGGTGCTGCGGGTTGGGTATTGTTGGCAAGTCTGGGCGTTTCCTACGTCATTTCGGGAGATTTTGCCGGTTGGAATTTCGGTCTGGAACTGGGTGGCTGGGGTGGCATGATGATCGCCACACTGCTGATGGCAATCATGTACAGCTTCATGATTTTCGGCCTGGCGGAGCTTTCGTCTTCTCTCCCCACCGCCGGTGGAGGTTATAGTTTCGCCCGACGCGCCATGGGGCCTTGGGGAGGCTTCCTCACCGGCACCGCCATCTTGCTGGAATATTCGATTGCTCCCGCCGCTATCGCGGTATTCATCGGCAGTTATGTGAACGAGATATTCGGTCTCGACGGCCCTGCCGTTTACGCCGCATTTTATATTGTCTTCGTTGGTATTCACCTGCGCGGCGCCGGCGAAGCGCTAAAGATTATGTTGGTGATAACCGGCATTGCCGTTGTTGCCCTGATCGTCTTCGCCATTGGTCTGATCCCGCATTTCGATTTTCGCAATTTATTTGATATCGCTGTCAACGATCAGGCCGCCGGTGCCAGCACCTTTCTGCCCGAAGGTTATGTGGGTATCTGGAGTGCGATTCCATTTGGTATCTGGTTCTTCCTGGCTATCGAAGGAGTGCCCCTGGCAGCGGAAGAAACAGAAAATCCAGCCAGGGACATGCCCAGGGGTATCATTACCGCTATGCTGATTTTGCTGGTATTCGCCGCCGTTGTCCTGGTGCTGGCGCCGGGTGTGGCGGGGGCAGAGGCGATGAAAGATCATGGCGCGCCGCTGGTCGGCGCATTACAAGTTGCCTATGGTGAGAATTCTTTCATCGCGGATTTTGTAAACATCGTTGGCCTGTTTGGATTAATCGCCAGCTTCTTTTCCATTATATTTGCCTACTCCCGACAAGTATTCGCCCTGTCTCGAGCGGGCTATTTGCCACGCTTTTTGTCGGTGACCAATGCCCGCAAAGTGCCACCGATGGCACTCATTATTCCTGGCATTCTCGGCTTCGTATTATCGACTACGGGTCAAGGCGATTTGATGATTACCATGGCGGTTTTTGGGGCGACGATATCCTATGCATTGATGATGTTGTCACATATTATTTTGCGGATTAAGGAGCCGGATCTGGAGCGCCCATTTCGCACCCCCGGGGGCACTATCACCACGGGCATCGCGCTACTACTATCCCTGATCGCTTTTGCCAGTACCTTTGTCGTCAGTCTCGAGGCCGCACTCTGGGCCGGCGTTTTTTATGTGATTCTGGTGGCTTATTTTGTGATTTACAGTCGGCATCATCTGGTGGCCAAATCCCCGGATGAAGAATTTGCTGCCATATCCAGAGCAGAGTCCGAACTAGATACAGACTAACCTTCTGGCCAGGCCCTAGCAGCCTGCTAGAGGGCGGTGCTACCCTGTTGCTACAGGAGCATAGAGAAAAGGAACCATCATGCTGGATCCACGATCAGTCAAGACCGTAGCAGACGCAAAGAAAATCGTCGAACAGCGAGGTCTTAGCCATATCAAGGTCGGCCTCTTCGATATCGACGGGGTCATGCGTGGCAAGTATCTGAGCAAGGAAAAGTTGTTCTCGTGCCTGGATAATGGCTTTGCATTCTGTGACGTCGTCCTGGGTTGGGATTCGAAAGATCAACTCTATGACAACGTGTCTTATACGGGTTGGCATACTGGTTATCCCGATGCTCCCGTCTGCATCGTTGCCAGCAGTTGTCGGCACCTGCCTTTCGAGGGCGAGATGCTGCTATTTATCGCCGAATTCGATGGTGACGCAGCAAAGCTGTGTCCTCGCAGACTCCTGCAACGCATTATTGCCAGGGCAAACGACCTGGGCTTTAATGTCAGCGCGGCATTTGAATATGAATTTTTCATGTTCAATGAAACTCCAGACTCGGTGCGAGCTAAAAACTACCGAAACCTGACACCGATGACGCCCGGCGCATTCGGTTATTCCATAATCCGCAACTCAGTTCACGCTGACAAGTACCACGATTTGTTAAAACTCTGTGAACAGATGGACATGCCCCTGGAAGGACTGCACACGGAAACGGGGCCGGGTGTCATCGAAGCGGCTCTGGTCTATGACAACGCCAGCGCTGCCGCAGACAAGGCTGCCCTGTTCAAGACCTTTACCAAGGTCTGGGCGCAGCGCAATGAGATGATGGCCACGTTCATGGCGAAGTGGTCCGGGGATCAGCCGGGTCAGAGCGGGCATATTCACATTTCTCTGCAGTCCAGGGATGGGAAATCGGCTTTCTTCGATGCCGGCGGCGAACACACAATGAGTGTTATCCAGCGCCAGTTTCTGGCTGGGCAGCAACGGCTGATGCCAGAGTTTTTGGCCATGACCGCGCCCACCGTGAATAGCTACACGCGCATGGTGCCGGGGCTCTGGGCGCCGCTCGACGCGACCTGGGGCGTCGAAAATCGAACCACAGCGTTGCGGGTTATCCCCGGGTCGGAGAAATCACAGCGCATCGAATACCGTCTCGGTGCGGCCGACGCCAACCCTCACTTAGCACTGGCTGCTGCACTGGCGTCTGGCCTGTATGGTATCGAACACGAGCTCGAACCAACGCCGCAGGTTACCGGTAACGCTTATGAGCAGGAGCATCCCGTAGAATTATCCTTAGCGGCCAGCTTGTTTGAAGCCGCGGGTAGATTGCGCCAGTCCCAGGCCGCAAATGAACTCTTTGGCCAGGAGTTTGTTGAGCATTATGCGGCGACCCGTGAATGGGAAGAGCGGGAGTTCCGTAAACACGTGACGGATTGGGAACTGTCCCGTTACTTCGAAATTATTTAGAGACTCAGCAACAAAACAGTGACCAGGAAGCAACAGTCTGATATGGCAAGCATTATGCAAATTACACGCTCTCCCATCGATGATTCGGTATATGTCGAACGTCCACTGGCCAGTCAGGACCAAATCAAACAGGCGCTCGATGCGGCGGCGGGGGCAAAGCGGCAATGGCGGGAAGAATCCATAGCTCGCAGGGGAGAGATTTGCCTGGCGATGTTGGAGGTCTTCCTCGATAACGGCGATGAAATAGCAGAGCAATTGTGCTGGATGATGGGTCGCCCGATTCGGTACGCGAAAGGCGAAGTGGCGGGCATGGTGGATCGGGCCCGCTATATGATTGATATTGCCGAGAAATCTCTGGCGACAATTAAGCTACCGGCTACGGATGGTTTTGTCCGTTACATACAACGAGAGCCCTTAGGAGTGGCTTTCGTCATCGCTCCCTGGAACTATCCCTACCTCACCGCCATAAATTCTATAATCCCCGCACTGATGGCAGGTAATACCGTGCTGCTGAAACATTCGGCGCAAACGCCACTGTGTGCCGAGCAATTGGCTCGGGCTTTTCAGGTCGCAGGTCTGCCTGCGGGCGTATTTCAATACTTGCACCTGAGCCACCAGGACACCGAGATGATCATCGCCCAGCCCGACATAAACACCGTTGCTTTTACCGGTTCGGTTGCCGGTGGCAGGGTCGTCGAGCAGGCGAGTAGTGGCCGGTTTATTACGGTGGGACTGGAACTTGGAGGCAAGGATCCGGCCTACGTGCGCGCCGACGCCGATATCGAATATGCGGTAGAGACCTGTATCGACGGCGCCTTCTTCAATTCAGGACAATCATGCTGCGGCATCGAACGGCTCTATGTGGCCAGCGAGATATTTGACGACTTTGTCAGTCGGGCGGTAGCCCTGGTCAATCAATATACACTGGGCCGTTCAGACTCGCCGGATACCACACTCGGCCCGATGGTGAGAACCGGCGCAGCCGAGTTCGTGCGGGGGCAAATACACGATGCCATCGAAGCTGGCGCCAGCGCCCATATCGATTCTGCCAATTTCCCCATGGATCGAGTTGGGACACCCTATCTTGCGCCGCAGCTGCTGACCAATGTCAATCACAGTATGCGGATAATGACCGAAGAAAGTTTTGGCCCCGTGCTTGGCATCATGAGCGTAGAAAATGATGATGAGGCGGTTTCACTGATGAATGATTCTGAATTCGGTCTGACAGCCTGTGTTTTCAGCCGCGACATCGACGCCGCAATTGCCATCGGAGAACGACTCGAAACCGGGACATTTTTTCTCAATCGCTGTGACTATCTTGACCCCGCCATGGCCTGGACCGGTGTCAAAAATTCCGGCCGTGGCTGCACTCTGTCGGCATTGGGATACGAGCGCCTGACCAGGCCTAAATCCTTTCACCTCAAACTGCCGTCTTGAGAGCTCAACATGGTTTTTACTCAATTGACCGCCAATTGGAACTATCCGACCAGCATTTGCCAGGGACCTGGTCGCATCAACGAGTTGCCGGCGATATGTCAGCAACTGGGCCTGCAAGCACCCCTGCTGGTAACCGACCCCGGCTTGGCAGCAATGCCAATGGTGACAAGCGCGATCGAGCTGTGCGCTGAAAACGGCCTGGCCTGTGGTCTGTATTCAGAAATTGCCAGTAATCCCACGGGTCAGCATATCGCCGCTGGCGTCGTCGCCTTTAGCCAGGGTGAGCATGATGGTGTCATCGCCTTCGGCGGCGGTTCGGCTTTGGATGCGGGCAAAGCCATTGCGCTGATGGTAGGACAGGACCGGCCCCTATGGGATTTCGAAGATGTTGGTGACAACTTCACCCGGGTGAAGGTTGAAGCCATGGTGCCAGTCATAGCGGTACCTACGACATCGGGTACGGGCTCCGAAGTAGGGCGTGCGTCGGTGATTGTTGATACCGAAGCGCGGCTGAAGCGCATCATATTTCATCCCGGGATGATGCCAGCGGTGGTTATCCTGGATGCCGAACTGACCCTGGGCTTACCGCCAAAATTAACCGCGGCGACGGGTATGGATGCCCTTTCTCATGCCCTGGAGGCCTTTTGTGCGACTTACTACCATCCCATGGCCGAGGGCATCGCCCTGGAGGCGATACGTCTGATAAAAAATAATTTGCTACGGGCCTATGCCGATGGCAACGATCTGGAAGCGCGAGCCCAGATGATGGTGGCATCGACCATGGGAGCCACGGCGTTTCAACGCGGCCTGGGCGGGATGCACGCGCTGGCTCATCCCCTGGGAGCGCTCTATAACAGCCATCATGGCCTGCTCAACGCAATTCTGATGCCCTATGTGCTGAACGCAAATCGCAGTGCAATTGAACCGCCACTGACACGCCTCGCCAGTTACCTTGAATTACAGAGCCCGGGATTCGACAGTTTTTTTGCATGGATTCTGTCCTTGCGCGAGCAATTGGGGATACCACAGAATTTAAGTGAGATTGGGATCAACCAGGATCGCGCGCAGGAAGTGGGAGCCATGGCTTTTAAAGACGCGGCCGCGGCAGCTAATCCGATTTCATTCTCTGCTGAGCGATACACTGAAATTTTCCGGGCCAGCGTCGAATCAGAAGCTCTTTAATTCGCCTTCCACTTTTTTAGTTTTTTCCCGACGAGCCGTTTCTTTAGACGTGCATACTGCGGAATACCGTTTTTGAACACGGGATAATCTTCACCCTGAATCAGCGGCGAGAAGTAGGCTCGTGCCGCGGCGGTAATATGAAAGCCATCGCTGCGGATATAATTTCGTGGCATGGTTTTTTCCACGTTGGCCACATCTACCAGTCTGGCTTCACCGATACGCCAGGTGTATTTCTTTCCCTTGCCCCTGATGATAATTGGCATAACGGCATTCTTGCCCTCCAACGCGAATTCTACGGCTGCCCTGCCAACGGCGTAGGCTTGTTCAACATCGGTGGCCGAAGCGATGTGGCGTGCCGACCTTTGCAGATAGTCAGCTACAGCCCAGTGGTACTTGTATCCCAGTTCAGCCTTGATCAACTGGGCCACGAAGGGTGCTACGCCGCCCAGTTGTACATGTCCGAAAGCATCGGCGCCACCGGCATCGGCCAGGAAGGTACCGTTGGCATGTTGCGCGCCTTCGGATACTACGATGGCGCAATATCCATATTTCCTGACACAGGATTTTACTTTCCTCAGAAATTTCTGTTTGTTGAACGGGATCTCGGGGAAGAGGATGATGTGTGGCGCATCGCCTTCCTCTTCGCTGGCGAGTCCTGCGGCACCGGCTATCCAGCCCGCATGACGACCCATTACCTCCATGACGAACACCTTGGTCGAGCTCTCACACATAGAGGCGACATCTAGTCCTGCTTCACGAATGGAGACAGCCACATACTTGGCGACGGAACCAAAGCCAGGACAGTTATCGGTAATTGGTAGATCGTTGTCTACGGTTTTTGGAATGCCAATGCAGGTGATTGGGAAGCCCTTTTCCAGACTGAGTTGCGAAATCTTGTTGGCAGTGTCCTGGGAATCACCGCCGCCGTTGTAAAGAAAGTAGCGAATATTATGTGCCTGAAACACATCCATCAAACGCTCGTATTCGCGCTTGTTTTCGGCGTAAGACTTAAGCTTGTAACGACAGGAACCAAATGCGCCAGCGGGGGTTGAGCGTAGCGCGGCAATCGTCTTTGCCGATTCCCTGGAAGTGTCTATGAGTTCTTCCTTAAGGGCGCCAACGATGCCATTCCTGCCGGCGTAGACTTTGCCAATCTTATCTCTGTGTTGTCTGGCGGTTTCGATGACACCGCAGGCACTGGCATTAATAACCGAGGTTACTCCACCGGATTGGGCATAGAAAAGATTGGCTTTAATCATAGATTGACTTCGTTGGGCAGTGCTGCAAATTGAGAGAAACGTCATGTTACTAGCTGCGGCTAAGCGCCGCAATCGCTTGCCAGTTAGCGGATATTGATGCAACAATCACTTGCCCTTTTTTGCAGGCCCTTTTTTGCAGGCCTTCTTCTGTTGGCCGGGGCGGCAAGTGTACTTGAGGGGAAATGTGCGATGCGGTTGATTATCGGTATGTCCGGTGCCAGTGGTGTTATCTACGGCATTCGTCTGTTGGAAGTGCTGAAGCAAGACCCGGATATTGAGACCCACCTGGTGATGTCGGACGCTGCGAAGATGAATATCGGCATCGAGACCGACTTCGCCGCTAATGCGGTCAAGGCCCTGGCCGATCATGTGCATTCCAACAAGGATATTGCCGCCACTATCGCCAGTGGCTCGTTCCAGACCGGTGGCATGATCGTCGCACCCTGTTCCATCAAAACCCTGTCTGCGATCGCCAACTCCTATGCTGACTCGCTTATCGTTAGAGCCGCCGACGTTAGCCTGAAAGAACGCCGGCGCCTGGTTTTATTGCCGCGAGAAACTCCGTTGCATACCGGGCATTGTGAGCTGCTGTATAAGGCGAGTCAGATTGGGGCCATCATTGCCCCACCCATGCCGGCCTACTACATCAAGCCCCAAACTATAGACGACCTGGTGAATCATCACGTCGGCAGGGTACTGGATTTATTCGATATCGATTCCTCCCTAGTGCAGCGCTGGCAGGGAACGCGCAATGGCAAGGCTTAGTTAGGGTGACGATGACTCGCGAACTATTCGACCTGAGGGGGGAAGGTAGCGCTCATTACTGGTGGCAATAGTGGCATAGGCCCTGGCTTCGCTGAGGGCATCGCCGCCACCTGGTGAGCGACGCCAGGCGCTACCATACCGGCGATAGCTTCCTAGTCGATGTTGGCTTCTTCCCGTACTGACTCGAAGAAGTTGTGAGACCGGCATGGAGGTGCAGCTCGCCTACGCCGGGACCCACAAACTGGCCTTTTGCGACGTGCAGCTTGAAATTAAAATAAATCGATACTTTTCAATAATTTGTGATAAAGTGCCGCCTCGTCAGCTCAGGACCTGCTTGATATCAGCAGCCGAGATTAACTGACGGTGCATAAATTAGTAATCAGGGACACCTTTCTGCAAGGTTTTGCAGTCTCCAACGTTTTCCCTCCACGCTTGAGCTAGTCGCTGCTGAATACAGAGACAGTCATTAGCTACTTTTGAATTGCACAGTCGTGCGATCGGGTCTAAACCCCCGGGAACCACATAACGACAACCATGCCCGAGCTTGCGACAGCAGTGAATGCTATTGCGCGCGCGAGCTGTCTCGTAAACCCGTAATCAAGAGACAGGACCTTGCGCAGGAGCAAGTTTGTGAATTGAAACCAGGACGTTTCCCTGAAACATTATCAATGCGATTGCATTAAGAAAGAGAAAACTATGACTTTTAACACGCTCGGTTTAACCGACTCCCTGTTGCACGCCGTGCAAAAAACAGGCTATACAAAACCTACACTCATTCAGGAAAAGGCAATTCCTGTCATTCTCAGCGGCAAGGATATAATGGCGGCCGCGCAGACTGGCACCGGCAAGACAGCCGGCTTCACCTTACCTCTACTGCAGTTGTTGAGCGGCCAACGCAACACTAAAGATTTAAGTATTAGAGCCTTGGTGCTTACCCCCACCCGTGAATTGGCGGCCCAGGTTCAGGCCAGTATCGACACCTATGGTAGCAACGAGAATCTGCGTTCCAATGTTGTATTCGGTGGTGTAAATATTAACCCACAGAAGCGCTTCCTCCGGCGCGGACTCGACATACTGGTGGCAACACCGGGGCGGTTATTAGACCTGTATCAGCAGAAATCGGTTAAATTTGACGACGTCGAAATCCTGATTCTGGATGAAGCCGATCGCATGCTGGATATGGGCTTTATTCGCGACATCAGGAAAATTATGGCCCTGTTGCCGAGGCGCAGGCAGAACCTGATGTTTTCGGCAACATTTTCAAATGACATCCGCAAGCTTGCAAAAACCATTTGCCACAATCCTGTAGAAATAGACGTGGCGCCTCGTAATTCAACAGTAGATGCAATATCGCAGAAAGTCTACCAGCTCGGGAAAAACCAGAAGGCGGAATTATTAAGCCAGCTGTGCAAAAAAAATTCGGGCCAGACCCTGGTTTTCAGCCGCACCAAGCACGGCGCAAATAATCTTGCGAAGCGGCTGAACAGGGATAATATTCACGCCGCAGCGATCCATGGCAACAAGTCCCAGGCGCAAAGAACCCGGGCTCTCGATGAGTTCAAACGTGGTCGGGTGCAGGTCTTGGTGGCAACAGATATCGCCGCCCGTGGCATCGATATAGAGCAATTGGCCATGGTAGTGAATTTCGATTTGCCCCATGTTGCCGAAGACTATATACATCGCATTGGCCGCACCGGCCGGGCCGGGGCATCGGGCCAGGCTATCTCACTGGTGGGGTCCGATGAGCGCAGGCAGTTGCGGGATATCGAAAGGCTGATCAAGCGCTCGATCCCGGTGGGAGATATCACCGAATTTGATCTCTCGGCTGCCAGCGAGCAGCGACCCGAGTCTGGATCAGGTGGCCGCGAGCGACACGTTCCCGAGAACAGGAACAAGGCGTCGCGACGCCCCAATAATCGCCGTAGCAAGCCACGGCTCAGTGCAGTTAAGAAATTCTCATCGGGGAACAGGAATAAACCCTATCGGTCAACCGCTGCCCCCTCTGCTTGAGGGGCGGAACCCACAGTACGTTATTACTGGCAAGTACTCAAATCCCTGTTATGCTCGGTTCCCCTGGTGTCTAATTGAGTCGAGCGTGGAGAGATTGTCATGCGTATTACCCTGTGTTTTTTAGCCGTTTGCTTTAGCTCCAATGTGCTTGCCCAGGTCGCAGGCCCGGACTGGTCTGCGCTCGAGGAAGAGACTCTAAAGCACTTTCGAGCTCTCTTGCAATTTGACACATCCGATCCCCCGGGGCGCGAGCTGCCCGCAGCTGAATATCTTTATAATGTGTTGCAGGCAGAAGGCATCGACGTCGAGATGCTGGCAACAGACTCAGAACGCCCAAATGTGCTGGCGCGGATCGAAGGTAACGGCAGTAAACAACCCTTGTTAATAATGGCCCACACCGATGTCGTCAATGTGGATCCGGAGAAATGGCAATTCCCACCCTTCAGCGCCACCGTCGATGGTGGCTATGTTTACGGTCGTGGTGCGGTGGACGATAAAGACAACCTCGCATCCGCGCTGATGATAATGCTGGAGCTGAAACGTAACAATATCTCTCTGGATCGAGATGTGATTTTCCTGGCCGAGTCCGGCGAAGAGGGCGCCACCGAATTTGGCATCGAGTTCATGGTGAACAACCACTTCGACAAGATCGACGCCGAATTTTGTCTCGCCGAAGGCGGTTCCGTCGCCCGGGTAAATCGCGAAGTACAATATGCTGGCATACAGACAGTAGAAAAAATCCCCTACCGGGTAGAATTACTCGCGACCGGAATCGCCGGCCACGGTTCGGTGCCGCTACAGACGAATTCTGTCACTCGTCTGGCCAAGGCGGTGGCGGCAATCGCCGACTGGCGCACGCCAATTCGTCTGAATGAAACCACGGCAGCCTATTTTGAACGCCTGGCTTCCATCTCCCCAGCAGATGCGGCGCAGCGTTATCTGAACGTACTCGATCCTGGTCGTGCCAGTGAATCCGATGAATATTTTTTAAGCAACGAACCTCGTCATGCTTCCATGTTGCGATCGTCACTTTCTCCCAATATATTTGACGCAGGTTATCGAATTAATGTGATTCCCTCTGAATCCAGGGCTAGCGTTGATTTCCGTGCATTACCCGATGAGAGTATTGCGGAATTTCTCGACGAAATACGACGGGTAGTGAACGACCCTGCCGTCGAGGTCAGCCTGGGACAACGCAACTCCCGCCCCCGTGGACAGTCGAGCCTTAACACGGTTGCCTTCGCTGCTATCGAAGCGAATATCATGGCGCACTATGGTGTGGTTACGTTGCCGACTATGAGTACAGGCGCCACTGACATGGCTTATCTTCGCAACAAGGGTATTCAATGTTATGGCATCGGCCCTGCCATCGATCGAGAAGACGCCGCGTTGGGCTATGGCGCCCACAGTGATCAGGAGCGCATTTTGATCAGCGAGTTGCATCGCTTCGTTCGTTTCAACTGGGATTTGGTGATGGATTTGGCGGCGACCCAATAAGCCAGGATCACCGAGCCGGGGCGGGGAAACTGTTGTCATTCACCGGTGAAACAGAGGACGCCATGATCGTGGGTTTTCTCTGGTTGGCTGGCGCCTTCGCCTTCGTAATTTCCGCCATATATCTCTCGAAATCTCCTCAATCTGAGGGAGATACGGGCAGCAGCGAGCAGGCCAGGCTAATCACATTCAGTTCAGCCTGAATGTCCCCATTTGCCGTTAGTGCATAAATATTCAGAAGTTGCAGAAGATTCGCCTGTATAGCAGTCGAACCTGTATCGATACTTCCTGGGTTCGCCTGCAAAGTAATCACTTCGAGCATTTCCTGTTGTATTTTTTCTGCGCTTAATTCCTCTGACTTTATGCGTTGCCTGAGGGATTGAAATTGCGACGCCTGGTTTTCTGAAACCAGTTGACTGGGGTTTTTCATCCATCGCCTGACGCTACGCAGTGGCTGTACGACGCCTTGTTCCCACGCGCATGAGAAGTCCACCAAATCATCAAACAGCAATTTATCGAAGTTGCCGAAGTAGGTTCCGTACCAGAAACAATAAAGCAGGAGGTTGACGTCGATACCATGGGAATCTTGCAATTCCAGGCAGGCTTCCGCTACCCCAGCTCGGACGTACAGCTCGATCGAAAAATCCCAGAATTTCTGTGGACGGTTTGGCATTTTCTGCACGCTTATTTAGGAAACCACCAATGCTACCGAAATATTATGCTATAAACACGCCAGTTGGCGTAATCGTGGCGAAGCGGAGGAAGCCTGGGTGCACGTTCATATACTAGGTATTTGTGGCAGTTTTATGGGCTCTATGGCGATCCTGGCCAAACAGCTAGGTTACCGCGTCAGCGGCAGCGACGCCAATGTGTACCCGCCCATGAGCACACAATTAGTGGAGCAGGGAATCGAGCTGCTGGAAGGCTACAGATCTGAGCATCTGCATCCCCATCCCGACCTGGTGATTATAGGCAATGCGCTTTCCCGTGGAAATCCTGCCGTCGAGTACGTCCTCAGCGAAGGCCTGAATTACACTTCCGGCCCCCAGTGGCTGGCGCAATATGTCTTACACGATAAATGGGTATTGGGGGTCGCCGGAACCCATGGCAAGACCACCACCAGTGCGATGTTGGCCTGGATACTCGAGTCTGCCGGCTTGCATCCGGGATATCTCATTGGTGGAGTTTCTAAGGATTTACCGAGCTCTGCCAGCCTCGGCGCTTCGGCATTTTTTGTGGTTGAGGCGGACGAGTACGACAGCGCATTCTTCGACAAACGCTCAAAGTTTATACACTACGCCCCACGCACGGCTGTTCTCAATAATCTCGAATTTGATCATGCTGATATCTTCGATAATCTGGCAGCGATCGAGAAACAGTTTCATCATCTGGTGCGCACGATTCCCGGCAATGGCCTCATTATCTATCCTCATGAGGGGGCGTCGATTGAAACGGTCCTACGCATGGGATGTTGGACCAGGCGGCAGCAATTCGGTATCGATGTGCCGGAAGAAATCTGTAAGAAACTGGCAGCGAAAGGTGGCGTCTTCTGGAACGCGACCCTGCACGACCAGGCCGGCAGCGAGTTTGAATTGGTCAAGTACGGTCAAGGTTCTAGCGGTGAAGTGATGAATCGCGCAGTCGTAGATTGGGAAATGACCGGCCTGCATAACGTGCGCAATGGGATGGCGGCCGTTGCCGCTGCCCATCATGTTGGCGTAGATGTTAGCTCGGCTCAGGAGGCATTGAATCAATTTAAGGGTGTGAAACGCAGGCTGGAGTTACGCGGAGAAGTTGGAGGTATCGAGGTCTACGATGATTTTGCCCATCACCCCACGGCAATTGCCGCCACCCTCGCAGGTTTGGTAGCCAAATTGGCTGTGGTTACGGAGCAATCCCGATTGATCGCGGTAATCGAGCCGAAGTCGAACACCATGAAGTTCGGGGTGCATCAGGATCAGCTGGCAGCATCCTGTCAGGCCGCTGACATGGTCGTGTGGCAGCAGCCGGAGCAGTCAAAACTCGATTTTGAGGCGCTGGTTGCCGCCAGTAAGGTGCCAGCGTATGTCTTTCGTGAAGTCGATGAGATCGTTTCCTTTCTCGAAGAAAATTGCCGGGCTGGCGATCGCATAGTAGTCATGAGCAACGGCGGCTTCGGACGTATTCACGAAAAACTGTTAGAGGCATTCGATCCTGGCCCGGCTGGATCACATCGGCTCTGAACATGCCTTATGGTCTTTGGCTTGCCCCTTAAGCTGAAGAATCCAGCGATCATATGATATTATGCAGAGGTGCCCTGGAACTTCTGCCTGCTGACAATCGAATAGCATCCGGATTAGAATTCCTGTCCATGGCCGAGCTGCAAGAAATTCATCTTTTTCCCCTACACGTGGTGATGTTTCCAGGTGGTCGAGTAGACCTGCAGATATTTGAGCGCAGGTATATTGACCTCATCAGTCACTGCATGAAGACCAAAACCGGGTTCGGTATCTGCCTGCTGAAACAGGGCGAAGAAACCCTGCAAGCAGGCAACAAGCAAACAATTCATGGCACTGGCACCTATGCATCCATCGCCGATTGGGACCAATTGGAAAATGGTCTGCTGGGCATCACCGTAGAGGGGACGGCGAAATTCAGAGTCGAAAAGTGCTGGCAGGACGATAGCGGTGTGTTGAAGGCTCTTGTGGGATTTAGCGTCACAGACAGCGTTGGTACCCAACTCATTCCTGTGGATGAGCAGTTCGGCGGACTCGCCGACTTGCTACAACAACTGGAAGATCATCCCCTGGTGGAACAGAAGAGACTGAATATTGACTACAATAATCTGTGGGATCTGGGATGGCGATTGAGTGAGTTGATCCCTGTAGAGGAAGAAAAAAAACAGGCACTGCTAGAACTGGACGATCCCTGGGAGCGTATTGAGAGTATAGAGCAGTTGGTTTCAAGCCTGGCAAATAGGCGTTAGTACTGGAGATTGCCGCGTTATTAGGCGCATAATGCGGTTTTTGAACCAGCCCCATGAAAATTTGGCTCCCCAGAGCTTTTCCATCAATATGCTTGCAGACTTAATCGACGCATCGAGCTGGACTCATGAGCAATGGCTTATGATAAGCATCATGGTATTCATGGTGTTGGCAGTGCTGGTTGTTATCCATAGGCTCTATACTTTGTTTGGCATCGCCCGGAAACAATCCTACACCCCAAATCTACGACCTCTCAGGCGCGGCAGGCATAAGTAAAATGAATGCGTTAAGAAAGCTGCTGCTAATCTTTGCTGGTTTGTCTGTGCTGAGTAGTCACGGCATCATTATTCGTCACGACGTGGGGCCAGCGCGTTATGAAGTCAGGTCCAGCGATTACCCGGCGGTCTTTTCCCTCGAACAACAAGGCAATCGGAGAGTCTGCGTCGCAACCGTTATCCATCGGCGCTGGGCGATTACGGCCGCGCACTGCGCCAGGGAAACTACGCTGGGCGATACCATCGCAAATGGGCTTAAGTTTGCGGTGCGAGTTGCTAATAAAACCCGGTTTATTGACCTGCTGGTAGTACATCCTCTATATGACGAGGCGTCCGCATCCGATGTCGATCTGGTCCTGTTGCGTTTTAGCGAAGAGGCAGAGCGGCCTGGCCCAATTCCCCTGCAGATTGAATCTACAGAGCTGAATCGGGTGGTGAGTATCATGGGCTGGGGTTTTTTTGGTCTTGGCACCAGGGGCCGACAGTACGACAATGGCGTGTTCAGGCTGGCACAGAATCGCATAAGTATCGCAGAGCGGCGGTTGCAGATTGTATTCAATGATCCCCGTGACAGATCTGCCGACGCGCTAGCGCTGGAAGGAGTGCCGAGTCTGGGAGATAGCGGCGGGCCAGCCTTTATTCATACCGACACCGGGCTTCGCCTTGCCGGTGTCCTGATAGGAGAGATCGAAGGCAAGCGATTTTCTGAAGAAACTCAGGGCAAATATGGATCGGTTGCCGTGTATGAACGGCTCTCAGAGCATATAAGCTGGATCGAAACAGTGATTGGCAGCAAGGTTCCATTCGATAGCTAAATACCCAAGCTGGCTACGCCGCGCCGCAATAGCTCTGGTCCCCTGGCAGCAAGCGGCTGGTCTTGCCGGTGATCCGGTAGGAGATCAGCCCCACCCATTCCTTTATCGCGGTGTTCAGATTGCCGAGATTGTCGACGAAATTGAACTCGACCCTCATCAGATCCCCTTTCTTGGAATGGTAATCCACCGGGTACGGTTGAATCGGCCAATCCTGTTGACAGAAAACACCGATCGATCTTGGCATATGAAAGGCGGAAGTTATCAGCAACCATTTTTCATCCGCACCCGGCGAGAGCAATCGTCTGGTATTCAAAGCATTTTCGAACGTGTTTCTGGACTCACTCTCATAAATTATCGCCCGCTGCGACAAGCCTAACTGGTCAAACAGAATCTGCGCGATCTCTGCCTCCTTGTATTCCTGCTCGGTGACCGCACCACTGCCTCCGGTAAACACGAGCTGTGCCGAAGGGTATAGATTGGCCAGATAGAGGAAGTTAGTGATGCGATCGGCGCCCCCACCCAGTTGTACTTGGTTCCATGCCTGGGAATGATAGGGCACCATAGCGCCCCCCAGCACGATAATGCCATCCACCTGCGCCGGCAGGGCGGCATTGGCGACGAAGCGATTTTCCAGGGGTGAGATAGCCCACTCGCCGATTGGCAGGAACCCTATGACAAGTAAAAGGAATGCGCACAGGGCTGAAATTCGCCGCGAGATCTTGTGCCAGCCAAATACCAGAGCGAGCCATGCAGAGATGCCGAGCAATACGATTAGACTGTCTGGAGAGATCACTGCCCAGATGATTTTCGAGGCGATAAAGAAAATCGTGTCCATTGCCGTTTGGATATCCTTTCTGTGCGCGCTTGGGGTGGCCGCTGATGCACCGAATGCTACCTCAATTTTCAGGCGATGACATGGGCAATTTAATACTCTCTCAGTGCTTAGAATGTGCCATCGAATTTGCTACTATCTTGCGATCCAGACACTATATCTAGACAGGAGTATAAGCGATGCCAATTCAGGTGGGAGACAAGATACCCGCAGTCAACTTCAAGGTGATGACCGCAGAAGGCCCCAAAGACATGAGCTCGGAGCAGGTGTTTGAAGCTAAGAAAGTCGTGCTCTTCGCCGTACCTGGCGCCTTCACGCCGGGTTGTTCCCTGACCCACTTGCCTGGCTTCGTTGTCAGTGCAGATGCCATCAAGGACAAGGGCGTGGATACGATTGCCTGTATGTCGGTGAATGACGCCTTCGTGATGGGCGCCTGGGGTCAGGCTCAAAATGCCGAAGAGATCCTCATGCTCGCCGATGGCAATGGGGAATTCACCGCTGCTATCGGCATGGAGCTGGATGGCAGTGGCTTCGGCATGGGAGGCAGGGCCAAGCGCTTCGGTATGATTGTCGAAGATGGCACCGTAACCCATCTAGCCATCGAGGCGCCGGGTGAAATTAAGGCGAGCTCGGCCGAGGCCATGCTTGAAGTGTTGTAGTGTGATTCTCACTAACTCGAGCCACGAGCAGCTACGGAGCCACAATCAATCACAGGTAAACTAAATGATAACTGATCACATTGAATATCATGATGGTGAAACCGTATTAGAGGGCTATCTGGCCTATCAGCAGACCAACACGCAGCAGCCGCTAGTACTGGTTGCCCACGACTGGAGTGGTCGACGCCAGTTTGCCTGCGACGCGGCAGAACGAATCGCAGACATGGGTTATATTGGATTCGCGCTGGATATGTATGGCAAAGGGGTGTTTGGCACCGACGGAGATATTGCAGTCAACTCGGCACTGATGAATCCCCTGGCAGAAGACCGGCTGTTGCTGAGACAGCGGGTGCGAGCGGCTCTGGTCGCCGGACGTAATATCCCCCAGGTCGATGCGACACGGGTAGCGGCGATGGGCTACTGCTTCGGTGGCATGTGTGTACTGGAACTTGCCCGCTCCGGCGCAGATGTACTGGGAGTGGTGAGTATCCACGGCATCCTGGCAGCAGCGGAGGAAGTGAATGAAGCGATCAAAGCCAGAATTCTGTGTCTGCATGGTCATGATGATCCCATGGTGCCGCCGGAACAGGTATTAGCTTTTGAGACCGAAATGAGCACCGCAAATGCAGACTGGCAGTTACACGCCTACGGTGGCACCAGGCATGCGTTCACAAATCCAGCTGCCAACAATCCGGATTTTGGTACGCTCTACAACGAGGTGGCACGGAAACGCAGCGAACAGGCGCTGGCAAATTTTCTTGAGGAAATATTTTAACGAACTTCGATGTCGCTCCTGACATGGTGGTAAAGCTATATTATAAAAAAATTATAGGGGCGATTATGACAGCCAGCGCCGAAGTAAATCCTGATGAAATTATTGAAGATTCTTTAAGAAGCCGCATTGGGCTCTGGCTTGGACCCACGGTATTTTTGCTGATATTGTTCTTCGTCGATCTGGAGCCTGGCAATCCCCTGGTGACGAGAATGGTCGCAGTAGTCGTATTCATGGCTATCTGGTGGATTACAGAGGCGATCCCGCTGGCCGCGACGGCATTGATACCCATAGTCACATTCCCGCTGTTGGGTATTATGCGCGGGCGGGAATTGCCCGCAGCAAATCGCATAGATTTCGCTACCGTAAGTATCAGCGATGGCCTGACCCCTTCTGATTTCGACATCATTTTCCCCAATGTCGCCGGGCAGTACATGGACTGGATCATTCTCCTGTTCATGGGTGGTTTTATGATCGCCATCGCGGTCGAGAAATGGAATCTGCACAAACGCATCGCTCTGAATATACTGAAAATTATCGGCGGTCAGCCGCACCGCCTGGTGTTGGGATTTATGCTGGCCACTGGTTTTCTGTCCATGTGGCTCTCCAACACCGCCACCGCCTTAATGATGCTGCCCATGGGTATGTCATTGATACTTCTCTACGAAGAATTGAATAAGGAAATAGTTGCGGCCGGGGGCGTGGTAGATGAGAGGGCAGAAAATTTTTCCCTAACCTTATTGTTAGGAATTGCCTACTCTGCATCCATCGGTGGATTTGCGACATTGATAGGGACACCGCCCAACGGTGTACTCGTAACCCAGATGACACAACTTTTTCCCGAGGCGCCAGATATTACTTTTTCGTCCTGGATGCTGTTTGCCTTGCCCATGAGCGGGGTCTATATGATCACTGCCTGGTTCGTCTTGACTCATTTTGTGTTTCCCCTGCCTTCTATAACACCCTTCAGCGGCCGCGATTTTATCGCCGGAGAAATTCATAAGCTGGGGCCCATGTCGACAGAAGAGAAAAGAGTCGCGGCAGTATTTGGAACTGCGGCATTGCTGTGGATGACCCGCAAGGAACGACTGTTTAGTCCGGAGGTAGACATCTTCGGCTGGAGCCATTATCTCGATTCATTCCTGGTCTGGATCGGCTCTTCGCCGGTGGGTTATATGATTGATGATGGCACCGTATCAATCACCATGGCATTGACCTTGTTTATTATCCCTGCAGGCAGGCAGATAGGTGGTCGCCTGATGAATTGGGAGGATGCCAAGAGAGTGCCCTGGGGTATTTTGTTATTGTTCGGCGGAGGCCTCGCCCTCGCCAAGGGCTTTGGGACCTCCGGCCTCTCGAGCTACATCGCAGCACAGTTGCAGGCGGTGCTCGGGGATGCAAACCCGCTGGTTATCGTGATGAGCACCGTGGGTTTTATCACCGGTTTAACCGAGGTCATGTCGAATACGGCGACAATCTCGCTGGCGGTCCCAATCATGGCGAGCATGGCCCAGGCCCTCGAAATTCACCCCCTGCTGCTGCTAATTCCAACGACACTGGCGGCATCCTGTGCATTCATGTTACCGGTGTCCACGCCGCCCAATGCCATCATCTATGGGTCAGGCAGGGTGCCGATAATGAAAATGATCGTTGCGGGTATATGGCTGGACGTGCTTTCGGTGCTATTCGTGACGTTTTTCGTCTATACATTGGGCCACCTCACGTTCGGGGTGCTGGGTGAGTTCCCGGCCTGGGCTGTGCCGTAGCTAATTGATTTAACATTGTGTATTGTGAAAATGTGCTCTATGTCAGAATTTTTTGCTGGCATTGTGCTACTGTCGGGACCGAATTCAGCCGCAGTTTTTAAAAAATAAGTAGAATTCCGGATAGTAGCGAGTTGGTGTGCTTTAATTTGGGTGACGAATTAGCACCACCAGGTAGAAGCGAAACACGATCCGACAGCTTATGAGCGACTTTCACTCAACACGCGACAAGTCCGTTAGACCCTGCCCGGCGGGGGATGATGAGTGCACGAATCTTCCCGAAGTAAAGAGATTACAAGAGGAAATCAGGCGCCTGTCTGCATTGGTGCGCACGGACGAGCTAACGAAGTTGTTCAACTTTCGCTACTTTACCCTTGCGCTGAGCCTGGAAATGGAACGTACCCGCCGTTCCGGTCAGCCCACCTGCCTAATTATGCTGGACCTGGATCATTTTAAAGCCATCAATGACGTCCATGGTCATGAAGTCGGAAATATCGTCCTGAGTCACATTTCCGATCTGATCCGCAAGGCCATTCGTCGACTGGATATTCCCTGTCGCTATGGCGGAGAGGAATTCACTCTTATCTTGCCCGACACAACGCTCGAGCAAGGCATTAGATTTGCCAATCGTCTTCGAGTAATTATTGAAAATACGCCGGTACAGACCCTCTCTATGCAGCTGGAAATTGGGGCGAGCTTTGGTGTTGACGTGTACGCGCGCGGTGACCAGATTAGCGAGAAGGAATTTGTAGAGAAAGTCGATGGCTTTCTCTATCTCGCCAAACAAGAAGGTCGAAACCAGGTTTGTCATGAGAAGCCGGAAAAAATGAAAGACGGAGCCCTCTCTCGCATATAGTTCAGCGTCTGTTAACTTCTACGAACCTTCGCAACTTGCATGGCGAGATGATAAAGAATAGCCGCAGTAGCACCCCAGATCCTGTAATCTTCATGGTGTAGTTCCAGTATCTTGCGTTCGATATCATTGAAAGTCATGAATGACGCCTTATAAGCATTGGGATCAAGCACCAGATCCAGCGGTGCCTGGAATATATCGGCTACTTCTTCCAAAGCCGGCGTGAAGGTCAATCCCGGCTGAATCAAGCCCACAATCGGAGTAATATGAAAACCTGAAGGCAGTGCCATGTCACCCAGTTTACCAATGACTTCAACCTGCGAGGCGGGTAAGCCTATTTCTTCTTCGCTCTCTCTGAGGGCGGTTGCAATATCATCCGAATCTTCTGCATCGCGAGTGCCACCGGGCAGGCTGATTTGTCCTGCATGACTTCTCAGATTTTCAGAGCGTACCGTCAACACGATGTGGCTATCATTATCAGAGTCCAGACGGGTAATGGGAATTAGGACCGCAGCCTTGCGTAAGGCGTTATGCCGGCTATCCACCATCTTGTTTATAGAACTGTCCGGGTGCGCGATAGGTTCAAGGGCATCGGCGCGAGGCCGGGAAAAATAGTCGAGGAGGCTATGATAGGGAGTGGTTTCTGATTTCGAGGTGTCGATTGTCATTAATCCAGTTTATCGAGTAGCTAAAATGAAAAATGCCGACTTTGAGTCGGCATCTCCTTTTAACTATATAGCGTTAGAGCCTGTTTGTCACACCAGCACGGACCCCAAGCATCGAGCGTACTGATGAAATATCCGGGCTAGCGATATTTCCAGTGAACAGCGAAATAGGCGCGTTCCGGTTCACCCGGGAAATAACGATCGCCGGTGAAGGTCGTCCAGTCAGCTCGTTCCGCATATTCTTTATCGCCTAAGTTAAGAATATTGAGAGAGAAACTCAAACTATCGCTGTACTTGTATCGCGTTCGAAGATTGATGATATTGTGGCCATCGTAGGAAGCGGTGTTCTCGGGATTCGTGTAGTAGTCGCCCATGTGAACCAATTCCAGTTCGGTTAACCAGGCCGGGTTGGGTCGCCACTGCAGCCCGACGTTAGCAAAGGTATTTGGCGCCGAGTCGACGTCGCTGCCGTTGATGTTAATGCCGCCTGAAAACTGATCATTCTCGTAGGTATGACTGGCAAGATTGAAGACGCCTCGAACAGCAAGTGTGTCTGCAATATCATAGCCAAGGTCGAACTCAATCCCCCGATGCTTGGTATGATTGCCATTCAAGTTGATACGTGAGCTGTCGGTAATGATCTCATTATCCTTGTCCATGTAATAGATGCTGGCAGAGAGATTCCAACCGTCACCGGCGCTGATGACTGCCACCTCATAGCTGTCCAGTTCCACGGAATCCAGGTCGGCGACGGTCTGGGCATTCTGGAGTCGGTATAATTCAGTCGCCTGTGGCGCCCGAAAGCCACGTTGAACCCGGATCTGTAAAGTACTCACGTCATTCAGGGCATAGCTCAGGCCCAGCTTTGGTGAGATATCGGTAAAACTGTCATCACGATCCGAGGGTCGGCTATAGCGACAACCGAAGCGGCAAGACACACCAAATTCATCGGTACGACCATCGATCATCTGGTTGTCGTAACTGTAGTCGATGTTTTCGACCCGCAGGCCGAGAGAGATTTCCCAGCCATTATCGAAGCGCTGTTCATAGTTGACGAAGGCGGCGAGCTGGGTAGCGTCCACTTCATAGTTGTAGTGCTGTCCCTGGGGGATACTATTGCGCAGGAAAAATGATCCCGTGGTTGGGTTGGGCTGGAACTGTTTCTGGCTGCCTTCGGTGTCTTCCAGGTCGAAACCTATGGCGAAATTTGCGCCATTCGACAACTCTCTATAGGCGGCGAGCTGAAAGCCCAGGCTGCGATGTTCGGTGTCCTCGATTGGCTTCCCAGGTAAAAAATGCTGCATGAAGGTCATGTTAACGTCACGCAGATAAGGCGTGAAAACCACGTCCCAGTCGTTAATGGTGCGTGAGATAGTTGTCCACACGCGAGTGCTGGCACTGTCGCGAAAGGCTTCGGGATTGGGGTTAGTGTCCCTGCGGCTACCTTCGTAGGCATCGGTGCCGACCACATATCCAGCCGTTTCCTGATTCAGATTAATGAAGGTGAAACCACCGTCGAATTGGGTGCCGTTGTCGCTGTCATAACTATACAGCCAGGATACCTTCTGTTGATCGACACCACTGTCATCACGGTAGCCGTTTTCATTGACGCTGTTAACCAGCAGCATTTGCTTAAAATTACCGTAGTCGCGGCCGTAACGACCCTTCATTCGATAGGAGCCTTGAGGCCCGCTTTCCAGTGTCAATTCGCCGGCATCACCGGGCTCAGGCAGGATCACATTAATCATGCCGTGTACGGCATTGGAGCCGTAGAAGGCGCTGGCGGGGCCACGAATCAACTCCACTCGTGCTGCGTTCTCGCTGTGGGTATCGAACATCTCGTTGACGTTACAGAAGCCGCTGGAGCGTACCGGAATGCCGTTTTCCGCAATCAGAAATGCACCACAGGCGCCGGCGCCGGTGAGAATCGGAGAGCGAATCGCATTCAGGCTTTCCTGGCCATTATTGCGGTGGCCGCTGTAACCAGGCAGGCGATTTAGCGCCTCCTGGTAGTGAGTAAGGCCGATCAGATCCAGCTCTGCTTGTCCTAAAACGGAAACGGCCGCGTTGATATCGGCCAGTCCCTGGGACCGCCTGCTGTTGGATGTGATTTGTATTTCTTCAATGCTCTGCTGGTCGTTCTGCGCTACAGCAGGGATGGTGATAAGGGTGGTGGTGGCAATGCTGCTAAGCAGTAGCTTGCGTATCATATTTCTCTCCATGGGGTTCTTGCTTGAATGCTGAATCCTGCTCTCCGGCAGTTGGGGGCATCTTATACGCGCCTGTTGATGAACTGAACCTGAACAAAACTCCGAGAATGCTGATTTCATTGCCTCTGCGAGGAGCGTATTCAGCGTCTATCAGACCAAACGCAGGTAAATATAGCACAGGAAAACCCCCGAATCCCCCCGCTTTGCACCCATGTCCCATACCACGTAAACTAGCCTTCGATTTTCGAGACAGATCAGTTAAATCATACGATAGACGACGTATGCAGTGGGGGAACATCAGAAAATGCAAACGAGAGTTACTGAAATGCTCGGAATAGAGCATCCGATTATCCAGGGCGGCATGCAGTGGGTCGGTTTGGCTGAACTGGCCTCGGCGGTCTCCAATGCCGGCGGGCTCGGCATCCTTACCGGCCTCACCCAGCCCACACCGGAGGACCTGCAGAAGGAAATTGCCCGTTGCCGGGAGATGACGGACAAGCCATTCGCGGTAAACCTCACGATCCTTCCCACCATCAAACCGGTGCCCTATGAGGAATATGCCCAGGCTATTGTGGATTCAGGGGTCATGATCGTCGAAACCGCAGGCCGCAATCCAGAACCCTTCCTGCCACTGTTCAAGGCTGCGGGCATCAAGGTGATTCATAAATGTACTTCCATACGCCATTCCCTGAAGGCGGAACGCATCGGCTGCGATATGGTAAGCGTCGACGGCTTTGAGTGTGCCGGGCATCCCGGCGAAGATGATGTGACCAATATGATCTTGCTGCCACTCGCCGCCAGGCGATTGAATATTCCCTTTCTGGCATCTGGTGGTCTCGGGGATGGTCGGGGTCTGGCCGCTGCGCTGGCAATGGGAGCCGACGGCATCAACATGGGTACCCGTTTCATGGCCACCAGGGAAGCACCGATCCATGACAAAGTTAAACAGAAGATGGTGGAGGCTTCCGAGCTGGATACTGCGCTCATCTATCGAACTCTGAATAATACGGCTCGGGTCTTTAAAAACAGCATCGCAGAAAAAGTGCTGGAAATTGAGGCGCAAGAAGGACCAACCCGGTTCGAAGATATCCGACCCCTGGTGCAGGGCACCAAGGGCAGGGAACTGTTCGATGATGGCAATCTCGACAAGGGCATCTGGTCCGCCGGCATGATCGTCGGACTGATCGACGACATCCCCAGTTGTGAGGAACTGATTACTCGTATAGTCGCAGAAGCCGAAGAGATTATCAGTCAGCGCCTGGGTCAAATGCTAAGTGCGTGATTCTAAGGAAGCTCTGACTAACTAATTGAGAACAAAAAAATATGCAGATTAAGGGCAAGGTTGTTGTAGTAACCGGTGGTGCTAGCGGCATTGGCAAGTCTCTCTGTGAGCGCTTTGCGCAGGAGGGCGCCAGCGCAGTTGTGGTATCCGATATTAACCAGGCAGGCATCGACCAGACCGTTGCGGACATCTCTGCAAGCACCCAGGCATTAGGGGTGAAGACCGATGTCGGTAATGAAGAAGAAGTAAACGAGCTGGTAGCAAAGAGCCTGGATCAATTCGATCACATCGATTTGTTTTGTTCCAATGCGGGCATTTTTACGGCTGGCGGTGAGAACGTCTCTACCGAGGCTTGGCAAAGCATCTGGGACATCAATGTGATGTCTCACATTTTTGCAGCCCGTGCGGTACTGCCGGGTATGCTGGCGCGAGGTGAGGGATACCTGCTGAACACCTCGTCCGCCGCAGGTCTTTTAAGCCAGGTCGGTTCCGCGCCGTACGCGGTGACGAAACATGCGGCGGTCGGTTTTGCGGAATGGCTTTCCATTAGCTATGGTAACAAGGGCATCAAGGTCTCTGTGTTGTGTCCGCAGGCTGTGCGCACCGCGATGACAGCCGGAGGCGATGGCGGTGTGGCTGGATTGGATGGCATGCTGGAGCCGGAAAAATTGGCTGATACGGTGATTGAAACTCTGGATCAGGAGCGGTTCCTGGTGCTGCCACACCCGGAAGTGTTAACTTATATGCGGCGCAAGACTGACGACTATGATCGCTGGCTCGGTGGTATGCGCCGCCTACACGAAAAATTCGAAGGCATATACAAGAAAAGGGAATAAAGGCCACACCAGTCCGGCACCAGAAAATGTGTAAACTGACTCAACATCTGTTACGGCTAATTTGCTTGTTAGCAGTGGGTTTCGCATCGGCGAGCCTGCAAGCGCAGGAACGAATCGTACTTGCCAATGATGCGGTGCTGAATGTGTTCATGGTCGAACCGGAAGCGTCCGACGCACCGAAACCCCTGCTAATATTGATGGGCGGCGGAGCTGGCAATGCATCTATCTCCCGCGACACCTCGCAATGGCTCGGTTCCGGTTTCGCGCAACGCGGCTGGATCGTGGCGGTGCCAATATCCCCCAACAATCGCTCATTCCGCGGCTCCGAAAACAATGAAATGATCGCTCAGCTGATCGACAAATTGCAGCAGCGAAACGATGTCGCCACGGGCAAGGTTTTACTCGCGGGAGTTTCCAATGGCGGCATGTCGGCATTGGAAATAGCACGCTCAGACCCGTCGAGATATTTCGGTGTCGCTGCAGTCCCGGCCCTGTTAAGTGAGAACAGGGCGAATGCAGCCCTGCACGGGTTTCCGGTCTATCTTCGCATTGGCGGCGCCGATCAACTGGGTTGGGCGGACCGATTCGAGGAAACTGTAGCAAGCTTCACCGTAGCCGGTGTGGAACTGGATGCGGCCATACTGGATGGTGCTCCCCACATGTTCGGGATGGACTGGAGCACGCTGGGCCCATGGCTGGAAAAAATTCGAGCGCAAGGGGCAAACTAAACGAAGATCGGATAAGCGGTCGCCACATCAGCGCCGCAGGTACCATGTTCTGAACCAAATTCTTGATATTTCACTATGATGATAAAACGGAGCGATAAACGAAAATGAAAAAATTCACGGCTACTCTGGCGCTAAGCTTATTACCGATGCTGAGCACTTCTGTCTATGCGGGTCCGCCGGCTACGGTGGCAGACCTTAGTTGGATGACGGGTAATTGGGTGGGGGCATTAGGCCCGAATCAACTGGAAGAAAACTGGATAGGTGGAGAGGGTAGTTCCATCGCCGCCATGGTCAGAATGACTGGCAACGATGCTACCAGCATGTTCGAGATGATCACCATCGAAGAAGTCGATGGCTCACTGGTATTGCACATCCAGCAGTGGGACCCTGGCATGGCTCCGCGCACCGAAGGCGCACAGGAAATGGAGCTGGAAGAGATTGGTGAGAATAGCGTGAAATTCAAGGCGGTAACAGAAGGTGGCATGGCATCTCTCGCTTATAGCCACCCGGATGCAGAAACCTTCATCATTCATGTTGGACAGGCATCTGGCCAAGTATTCGATATTACCCTGACTGCTCGCAGCATTTGGAAGTAAGTAAAATCTGGAAACAAGCATCAAACAAAAGGAACTGCCAGTGGCAGGCGGATAGAGATATGTGCGCTCGCAGAGGAAAATAGGAAGCCCCCGAAACGGCGCACGCCCCGGCCCGATTATAACTGGCACAGGGCGTCGTCCCTTGCGAAGTGGTGGTTGAACTCAGGGCCTAACCGTCAGCGGCACGTACGCGTTCGACCAGCAGCACCGGTTGTCGAACTGGCTGTCCGGTGCCGTGAAATTATCGACCCGCAGTCGAAGCACGTAATCACCCGGCTGCGAAAACGTGGCTTGCGTCGTAACCTCGGTCCAGCCATTGTTGCCGCTCTCACCGGTTTCGGCCCTTTCACGGCCCGTGATGCCCGCGTGCTTGAAATCAGGCTTGGCATCGCCAGCCTTTTAATCCGTCTGCAATAGCTCCACCCAGTTGCCGTCTGGATCAGCAATGATGGCGATTGTTATGCCGGGCCGAACAACTTTGACCGGCACCACTATTTTGGCGCCGGCAGCAGTAGCCTGTTGTACACAGGCTTGCAGATTAGCAACGGTAATAGTCCAGTAGCGATAGCCACTTGCGGCTCTAATCCCACCGGGTACCGCATCTGCAGGCGCGGCAGGATCGAGTTCAATTACCTTGATCACGCTGTCTCCGACCTTGAAGCGATTCATGGTGCCGCCACCGGGCATGGGGATCGCTGCTTCAAACTCGAGACCAATCACCTCGCCGTAAAAGCTCAACATGGCATCGATGTCCCTGGCAACGATTCCAATATCGATGGCCGGCTTTTTAATTTTAATCGACATTACTCTACCCTTTTTTGCCCGAATCTATGAATCAGGCTGCGCCCATCATGGATTTTGTTTCAAGATATTCTTCGAAGCCCTCCACACCCCATTCGCGACCGTTGCCGGATTTTTTATATCCGCCAAAGGGAGCCGAGAAATCAGGACCGGCACCGTTAATATGCACCATGCCGGTGCGCAGCTGGCGTGCGATTCTTTCCGCGTGTTCAGGCTCGCCGGATACATAACCGGACAGTCCATATTCGGTATCGTTGGCGATACGAACTGCGTCGGCATCATCTTCATAGCCGAGAATTGCGAGTACCGGGCCGAAAATTTCTTCCCGCGCTATGGTCATATCGTTGGTTACATTGCCAAACACGGTTGGTCTAATAAAATACCCCTTGTCGAAGCCTTCTGGTCGGCCAGGTCCGCCCACGAGCAACTCGGCCCCTTCCTCGATACCTTTTTCGATAAGTACCGTGATCTTATTGAACTGTAATTCGCTAACCACCGGACCAAGTCGGGTATTCTCATCGGATGGATCTCCAACACTGGCTTTAGCCGCTGCCACCTTTGCTATTTCCATGGCCTCGGCCAGGCGTGCCTTTGGCACCAACATGCGTGTGGGGGCGTTACAGGACTGGCCACTGTTACCGAAACAACCGATGATGCCGCTACTAACTGCCTTGGCGAAATCCGGCGCATCGTCCAGGATGATGTTCGCTGACTTGCCGCCCAGTTCCTGGGTCACACGCTTAATATCGTCGGCTGCTGCCTTCGCGACTGCGCGGCCGGCGCGGGTAGAGCCGGTGAATGACACCACGTCGATCTCCGGATGGGCGGAGATCGCTGCCCCGACCGTGGGACCGTCGCCGTTAACGAAATTAAAAACGCCGGCGGGCAGGCCGGAATCGGCGATGATCTCCGCCAATAGATAGGCGCTGACAGGTGCGATTTCACTTGGTTTTAGGACCATGGTGCAACCGGCAGCGAGTGCAGGTGCAACCTTGCAGGCGATCTGGTTTAGGGGCCAGTTCCAGGGAGTGATGAAGCCACAGACGCCGGCAGCCTCCTTTACGATCCTGGTAGTACCCCGGGTTTCCTCGAACTCGTAGTTTTCCAGCACGCTGAGAATATTGGCAAAATGGACCATGCCGCTGCCCAGCTGTGCAGTCCTGGCCAGACCCATGGGCGCGCCCATTTCGTTTGAGATCGCAATGGCCAGTTCTTCGCCGCGCTCTTTCATGCCTGCGAGAATTCTACCAATAACCGTCTTGCGCTCATCGACCGTCGACTGTGACCATTCCGGAAATGCGGCTCTGGCGGCCTTTGCTGCCGCGTCTACATCTTCGGCGGTACCCATGCTGATAGTTGCGAAGGCTTCCTCGGTGGCAGGATTAATGACATCGAGGGTGGATCTGCTCGCAGGCAGCACCCACTCACCGTTGATATAAAATTTATTGTAGGGCGCGGTCATTTTCTTACTCCTATTGATTCGATTACACTGTATCCGGCTGCAGGGCGGATCGTGAAAAATGGCCCGACAGTATACCCGATTTTTTCGGTCCATTAAGAATCAATCCATGAACCAGGTGGCGGCTATCGCCAGCAGGAAATAGAAGCAGATCGATGTGAGTGCTATCAATAGAGCCATAGGCCGGGGCCTGGCTGCCTACCTGACCAAGATCCTGCCGGGATATCAGCGCATCGATGCGGTGTCGGCCGCCGATGTGGCGGCGGTTTTGCAAGCCGGCGACATCCTGTTGGTGGAAGGGAATACCCGCATCAGCACGGCCATCAAGTACCTCACCCAGTCTTCCTGGTCCCATGCATGTCTCTACGTAGGAGGCGGGGCCGAGGCTAGTGAAGTGGCGAATTTACTGGAAGCCGACCTGAATCACGGGGTGCGACTGGTGAGCGTGGAGCGCTATGCTAATTTCAATTTGCGCATCTGTCGGCCGGTAGACTTGAGCAGCGAAGACACCGAGAGGCTGATCTCATTCGCAAAATCCAAACTCGGCCATCGTTACGATCTAAAGAATGTGTTCGATCTTATTCGTTATCTAATTCAGAAACCTGCCGTTCCCAACCGCTACCGCCGCGCCATGATCGGACTCGGTAGCGGCGAACCCACTAGGGCTATTTGTTCCACCCTGATTGCGGAATCCTTTCAGTTCATCGATTATCCTATATTACCCGGGGGAGGCACAGCCAGTGAAACTGCTCATGGCATTGCCGGCGAACAACCGCAATTCAAAAAACGCCACTTCACACTATTTACACCGCGAGATTTCGATCTGTCTCCGTACTTCGCGGTGGTGAAGCCGACTATAGAGAAGGGGTTCGATTACAGTCAACTCAACTGGCGGCAATCGAAGCGCCGGAAGGGAACCACAAGCGAGCCCTAAGTCTTCTATATAATGCCCAGGAGAGTGAGTAGAGCTGCTTCGTATTGCGGGTCGCCACGGGTGGCCTGGGAGAATGGATAGGGCACCGTTTGTTTTGGCTGCAGGCCTGAAGATTCGAACACACTACCATCTATCAGAGTCTCCACAGCGGGCTGGTATTCGAGCCCGGCAGATTCCTTTCCCGAAGCCTGGTGATAATCTCCAATCCTGCCCTTGGTCGCCTCTCCCACGGTGATGACTCGCTCGAGCTTGGCAAGCTGATAGGCAAACAATTCGGCACCGCCTTCGGTTGCAGAATTTAGCAACACCGCGATGGGTTTCTGATAATAATCACCGTTAGGCGCCGATTCGACATGGGGCAAATCGACGTGTTCGTTGTTGACTCCGCCAAGCTGGAACAGACGTCGCCGCGAGGGGAATAACAGGTCAAGATGCTGGTGCGCCAGAAAGCCGTAGGCATCACGCAAATCGATGATGAGCCCGTCGCAATCATCAAATTTCGCCAATATTTGCCGGAATGATACGAGATCGTTGCTGGATCTGGAGAATCCCCAAAGGCGGACATAGCCAACTAATTTATTGCCGGAGGAAAATTCCTGAATGCTGTTGAGTGTGGCCGAACGATAGCTGTCATAAAGATTTTCATACACCGGTTTCAGGCTTGCAGATAAGGTATTGTTATTTCTCAGCCATTCGATTTCATAACTTGTACTCGCCCTCGTGAAATCATCGGGCTCGCTCGCTGCCTGATTAAAGGAATAAACCGGGTGATAGGGAAGGGCGTTCACCGACTGGATTACATCGCCACGATTGATGCCAGCGAGATGGGCAGGGTAGCCCTCCAGCACCGCCGTGACCAGATAACCAATGGCGCTGGGCTGCACTTGAATACCGATATGATTGAGGGGGTGCCGGCTTTTGGCGGAATCTGCATGAAAGGCCTGTATCAGGTAGTACTGCAGTTGGTCAGGCCTGAGCCGCTCCGAATCCGGGGACTGGGATAGCTCCTGAGAAGGAAATCCGAAAACCGGTAGCAGTATCAGCGCCAGAGCCTGTCGGCGAAACTTTAGCCCGGACACTATTCGATAACCGCCATGGCGCGTACCGCAGCAGGTCTTTGATAATGTCTGTCGCGCAGTTCGATGTATTTTTCGGGCACATCAAACTGGAAGCGTATGGCCCAGTTGAAAGTATGAGCGAGCAACAGGTCTGTGATCGAGAACTTGTTAGCAAATGTGAAGTCTTTCGCCGTCGAGAAATTGTCTCTTAACAAATTGTCCAGGGTGCTCACGGCTTTGGTGAATTCAAATTTCGCAGTCTCGAGCATTTGCGGGACGCGCTGTTCTGCCGGCAAGGCGAAGCGGTGTTTGCCACTGCTCCACAGTGGTTGCTCCAGTTCGGCCAGGATGAAGCAAACCAATTCATCATGGTGGGCATAGCTAACCGTATCTACTTGTGGCAGCAGTTCTGAGTCCGGCGCCTTCCTGGCGATGTAATTTAGTATGGCGATACTCTCAGTTAGCACCAGGTCTTGATGCACCAGCGTGGGCACTTTCCCCTGCACATTCAGGGCCAGATAATCCACATTCTGGGCACTGTCAGAATCTGCCGGATCGCCGAAGAGTTTTATCGCTACGTACTCATAGTCCAAGCCGCTTTCTTCCAGTGCCCATAGTGCCCGGAAGGAACGGGACTGCTCCATGCCGTAGAGTTTCATGTGCTGGTCCTGTCTCAAAAAAAAACAAATGGCGTTGCCTTGTCAGCAGCACCATCGGTTCAGGCTTACTTGTTTTGAACTGCTTGTCCCGCAGTAATTTGCGGGCATTTTTCCAATCAAACGCGCATCGATTAATCGATAGCGAAGCAGTAGAAGTAGCCGTTGCCTCCGGTCGCAATCAGGTCTTCCTGGCTACAACTGCGGGAGCTGTGTGCGCTATTCCAGGAGTTTGGGTTGGCGCCACCACCGGTTCGGTCGAAGTGACCTACCTGTGCGGTACCCGCGCTGTTGCTGGTCCAGTTATTACAGCTATGGTTGCTGCCATCATCGATAGTACGGCCATCCAGTGTGGACCCGGTGAGTATGTCATGCTGATTGGGTGAGTCACCACGCCCGTTAACCATATCGCCGTTTTCGGTGAGAGAATTTTCTTTGCCCAGTTGCATGACCTCGCTATGCAGATTGTTCAGGGTCGATGCCACTTCAATTCCCTTGGCGTTGTACCAGGGGCCAAATCCAATCCTTTCGCGAGCATTGACGGCTCGCTGACTGCCGCTGGCATGAGCGCTCAGATAAGCGTGCCAGGTTTTGCCCCTGGAACCCGCCGCCTCGGCCAGGGCTTGACAGTGTGCATCCGCACCTGCCAGTCCTCCCAGATTGGCGCCATCACCGGAACCTGTACTGGTAATGAAAAAGCTCATTTCGTTCTCTTGCGAATTGATAGAGCTTAGTGTCGCGACAGCCGCGAGCAATGCAGCGGAGGTGAGCAGTGTTGATTTTTTCATCGATTTCTCCTCGAAGTTTTCCAGTTTAATTACTGTTCTGAGCTAGCTTAAACGGGCCTGAGTCCCAGACCCTGCGAATCTTCGTTAGTGTGCGACGGCCCCGGTCCCTGAATTTGCGCCCGGTAGCGCCATCGCCGTCAGGCTACTTCCAGTTTGCAGGATCACGTACTGATGGCCTTCGTGTATCCATGTGCTCATGCCATAACGACTGGCGGCCGGCACTTCAACCCGTCCGACTTCGGCGCCAGTTGCCTTGTCGATCGCAAATAGTTGTGGGGTACCATCGCCGGTCACGTCTGAGTAAATCAATAAGGTGGCAGTAGCCACCATCGGCACGGCGTTGCCGGTACCAGTGTTGCCGATGTCAACTCCCTGCAATTCCGGCAGGTTGGCGATTCGCGCCGGGGTCTCCCCAGTAGGAATCATCCACAGATGTTCTCCGGTGTTCATATCGATCGCGGTAATGCGGCTATAGGGTGGCTTCCACAATGGAATACCCAGGGGGTGCCTGGGCGTGGGACCACCTCTACCTGCTGCATATTGGGACAGGGTCACACCGGTTGGTGCTTCATAGTAGGTATCCGCTTCGGCACCGGTGACCAATGATCTTGAGCTACAACCGGAACGGGAGGTCACATAGAGGATACCGCTAACCGGATCGGCGACGGTTGGGTGGGTGATGTTGACCGAACCGGAAGGACATATCATCGCCGAGATCTTAGCCAGCGGATTGTCTCTGTGCAGAGGTGGGTTAAACACTGGCCCCATTTGGTAATCGGCCACGGCGGCGAGTGCTTGTGCNCGAATCTCTGGCGTGAAATCCACCAGGGTATCTTCGCTCAAGCCCTGCATATCGAAAGGCGCAGGCTTGGTTGGAAAGGGCTGGGTCTCCGACAATTTTTCGCCAGGAACGATGGAAGTTGGTACGGGCAGTTCTTCGATAGGCCATATCGGTTCGCCGGTTTCCCGATTAAAGGTGTAGACCAGGCCTTGCTTGGTAGCTTGCGCGACGATCGGGGTCGGTCCCTGATCCGTCATCACATCCAGCAGTATTGGCGCCGTCGGCGTATCGAAATTCCAGATGTCATGGTGCACCAGTTGATAATGCCAGGCCCGCTCGCCAGTTCGTGCATCGAGGGCGATCAGGGAGGTGCCATAGAGGTTGTCACCGGGATGGTGGCCACCATAGTAATCGATAGTGACACCGTTGGTGGGAATGTAGACCAGGCCAAGATCCAGATCGGCAGAGATCGGTGCCCAGGAAGAGATATCGCCGGTATATTGCCAGGCATCATTTTCCCAAGTTTCGTGCCCGTATTCGCCGGGCTGGGGGATGACGTTGAATTTCCACAGGAATTCACCAGTCCTGGCATCGTAACCGAGCATGTCGCCGGGCACATTTTCGATGCGCGACTGGTTATAGCCTTGTTCGGCGGAATTACCCACTACCACCACGCCGTTGACGATGATGGGTGGTGACGAAGAGGTAATATAGCCGCGTTCCAGCGGCAGGCCCTTGTAAGGATCATAGGGATGACCCAGGTCAGCCAGCATATCCACCACGCCGGTATCGGGAAAGCCGTCGATGAGAACTGGCTTGCCAAAGCCTTCCAGAGGTGCGCCGGTTTCACCATCGAGCGCGGTCAGGAAGAAACCAGGGGAGATGATGTAAATCACGTCCTTGCCATCGACCACGCCGTAGCCTACGCCCTTACCGTAATCGGCGCGCATGGAATACTGCCAACGCTCTGTGTTCGGTTCCCGATATGACCAGATGGTTTCACCGGTCCTGGGGTCTATGGCGATCACATGTCTGCGGGCTCAGGCCACGGTATACATGCGACCGTTGATATAGCTTGGCGTGGAGCGGCCACTCTGTGCCTGAAAGCTGGAACCATCCCAGGTCCAGGCCACTTCCAGCTGATCGAAGTTGTCGGCGCCTATCTGATCGGCGGGCGAGTAGCGGGTATGAGCAAAGTCATTACCGAGCGTCGTCCATTCGACGGTGTCCTGTCCGTAGGTGGCAGCGGACGCAAGTAGCAGGCAGGCAAGGCCGGCGCTGTGTATCACGCGGGCTCGGCGGGGACTGGATTGGGGTTGCTGACTAAGATTTATCATCATTGTTGTTTTGCCATTGCAGGCACCTCGTATTAACAGGGCAGGATTTGTCGATGTGCTCAGCTATATTGCCGACACCCCGATTCCCTGGAACTGAGGCTGAGGGTAACGCAGCTACCACGCTTTGTCATGCCGCGCAGCGCCGCTTAAGCCAGCCTGAACAGGTATTGGCTATAGGCTGCTGAAATTGTCGCGGCGGCGATGGTCATCAGGGTTTTGTGACACTGCAAGTGCACCTGAAAACCCCGGAGGGCGAGCCCTGAAGCATTCGTTTGCGGCGTTACACTTGTTGCCAAGGGCGACGGCCATCGCCTACATGGATGTAGGTGAGGAGCGTGAGCAGGGAGCGGAAGCTTTGCCGACGAAGTGTGCCTTGCAACTGAACGCTTCAGGACTCGCTGAGACATTGCTGTATTATTCAGAGGTGCCCTGGCACGTGGTTCAGTAGGTGGATTTTTCACCAGATCGGTTAAGTCTTGATTCAGGTAAATAACGGTATAAGCTGGAAGAGGGTAAAATGCACACGAGCATTCGGAATTGCCAAGCACGTGGAACGGCTAAGTAGAGAGATGACATCAACCATGTCTGGAAGACCTGTTCACATAGTGAAAACCAGCGAATCGTCCTTGATAATTGCGGTGCTGGTTCGGCTCTGCCTGTGGTCCGTGATTCTGCTCGGAATGGCGACTTCATTATGGGCCCAGCAGCCGGATGTTGTCGAGAATGAAGCGCCTGCCGGCATCGATCTCTTAATCGGAGTAAAGGCAGCGGCGGAAGCAGGCCAACGGGCACAGGCGCACGCGGACGAGGAGAAACAGGCGCGAGACCGAGCCCGATCACTGGAAATCGGCCGGGAGTTGATACTACGACAGCAAGCCCTTGAGAATTTGCGCAGTGAACTGGGTATATACGACCCTGCCTTGTTGGAGGCCTACTCTGACCTCGCTGGTTTCTATAATGAAATTGAAGACTACGAAAATGCGGTGAAACTTTTCACTGACGCCCTGCAGGTTGCGCGAATCAGTTCCGGGCTCGATAGCGAGACGCAGTTGCCGGTTTTAAGCAATCTAATCGACCTGAATCGCAAGCTGGAAGCCTGGCAGGAAGTCGATGACTTGCATGAACTCTCCTTACATATTAATACTCGTCTATATCCACTTACCGACTCTCACTATTTGGCTTACGCAGAGATCTATGGCAACTGGAAGCTGGAATTGCTCCGTGACAATCTGCTGCAGCAAAATTTTCGTGGCCTCGCTAATGATGCCAGCGATCTCAGCGAATTCTATGAACGCCTCATCGTGGGTATCGAAGATCAGCCGGATGTTGGCATCACTAATTTACTGCACCTGGTCTCCGACAAGGTCCAGGCCGACCTGGCCCTCGCACGCTCCGTTGCCAGCACCCCGGCTTCGGCATTCGAAGGTCTGGCTAGCCGTTTTATCACGCAGACCCGGTGTCAGAATGTGAGAACGACTAGTGGGGCAGTCGTCAGGCAATGTTACAACGTGCAAGTCGAGAATCCGCGCTATCGACAATCACAGCGGGATGCGAAGCGCACTGCAATGAACAGGCATACCCGGGACATTGTCCGATCGATCGAGCGGCTGGAGACTATCAGGGCAACGACCACGGAATTGAGTGCAGCACAACTGCGGGAGTTGGATAATCAGATTGTTCAACTGCAGACGCAGTCAGAGCAATTTTTACGTGCCGAACGTCGGCTATTATTGTAAGACCTGCCGCGATCCCATAATTGGGATTCCACGCGCCAGAAAAACCGCTTCGCTACTGTGCAACTGCTCAACTATCCCTCGGCCGGAAACAGGCCTTGACCGTCCAATTCTTCATTTGCAATCAATCGAAGGGAAAAATCACTATTTTTGACCAATTTAACTGGCAAAATAGGACCACACAGGGTACAAAAAGCCCTGGTCAATGAAGCCCCTGCTGCGTTAACCAGATTGAGGTGTCCCAGCTATGACTGAGACACCCACTTATTCAACCGGAGGAGATTATGTCTCAATTTGCTAACCGACTAAGCCGGGTGTTGTTGCCAGCATTATTTGCTGTGGCCGCCCTGACTGGTCAATATGCTGCCGCACTGGAAGTAGGCGATAAAGCGCCTGATTTTTCACTGCAGGCATCAGACGGGCTGACCTACAGCATGTCCCAGTATTTGGGCGAAAAACCTGTAGTCATTGCCTTTTTTCCCAAAGCTTTTACCGGCGGCTGAACTATGCAATGCAAAGCGCTGCGTGACAGTGCCAAGGAAATTCAAAGTTTCGACGTTGCTTACTTCATGGCCAGTGTAGACACACTGGAAGTCAATACAGCCTTTGCCGACGAGCACCAGGCTGGATTCCCGATCCTGGCAGATCCCAGCAAGGAAATGACAGGCGCCTATGGAGTCTTGATGGAGGTTGGTTTTGCTAACCGCTGGACCTATTACATCGGTGCAGACGGTACTGTCCTCAAGATCGACAAGGAAACAAACCCGGCAACGGCAGGCAGGGATTTAACCCGAACCATGGAAGAATTGGGTTTTCCCAAGAGTTAGGACAGATCGGGCAGCTTGGCAGATTAAAGGTGCCGGAGTCTTGATGTCGGCTCCTGTCTTGTTCCGCTTCTTCCAAGAAAAACCCGATAACTTTCTTTTGTCGGGTTTTTTGTTGCCCAAATGATAGGGCCACTACCCTTATCTACATGAATGTGTCCCAAAAATGGTAATAGCTGACCGCAACGAGGCAGCTACAGTGGTCGTATTGTAGCGGTCCGAGCGCTGTGCCAAAATGGCTTGGCAACGTAGGAATGGAGTGCATCAATGTCGAAATTTGGCCTCTGGGCGATAGCAGGTATAGCGGTATCCACATTGTTATACCTGGTTTATACGGCGTTTACCTTCGAAGCGCCGGCAGGAACCACCACGGTCGTCATTGCCCCGCCCGGCTTGCAGCCAATTGTCAAAGAACCTCCGCCGTCTATCCTTCCTGAAATCCTACTCGAGCCCGAGCCCGAGCCGCCGGCGATCGCCGCGTCTGAACCCGTGGTAGAGACCCTGCCGGTGGAGGTAGTCGAGCCCGAGTCTGAGCCGGTGGTCGAAGAGCCGGATAGTCCGGTAGTGCAATTACCCAACCTCAGCGACAGCGACAGTTTTGTCTTCGAAGGCCTGCGTGCGATCCGCAATGGCGTTGCAGTGATTCGTCTGCTGGCCAGTGATCAACTGGTGCGCAAATTTGTGGTGCTGGTGGACAACATCAGCCGTGGCGAATATCCTCAAACTGGCTTGCCTTACCGTGGCGTCGAACAGGAGATGCCAGTTCAAAATATCGACGAGAACCTTTTTGTAATGGATGCAAGCGCTCACGGGAGATTCGATCAAATTATCGATATTTTCGTTGCGCTGGATACCGATCAGGCGGTGACCCTGTATCAAAGCCTATCGCCATTGTTTCAACAAGCCTATACCGAAATCGGATTCAGGAATGTTAATTTTGATGACACCCTGCGCTCAGCAGTTAATATTATTCTGCGAACGCCTTATATTGAGGGTCCTTACCAACTGGTGAAACCCTCCGTCATGTATTTGTATGCGGATGCCAGCATCGAAAATTTACAAAACGTGCAAAAGCAACTGATTCGAATTGGTCCGGAAAACACTGAAAAAATAAAAGCCAAACTGCGTGATTTTGTGTTGCGGCTCTGAGCTGGCAAGGTCAACACAGTTTGGATACCTCCCTGTAAGTCGAATAAATAGCGGACACGGTTACCATGACTGAACTCACTTCCTCAATAGTGGACAGCGATTGGTTGAGCAAGCAACTGGGGACTAAAAATTTGCTAGTACTGGATGCTTCGGTGTCACCGGTGGTGCCCGGCTATGTCTCTATCAATAATGCAGAGAGCTTCGTGGCGATACCCGGTGCCCGTCGTTTCGACTACGACCAGCAGGTGTGTAAGCCCAACAGTTCTCTGCCCCACATGATGCCGAGTGCAGAATTGTTCGAGGCGGAAGTGCAAAAGCTGGGCATTAATGCCGACAGTCTCATCGTTGTCTATGATGATGTCGGCATCTACGCCAGCCCTCGCGCCTGGTGGATGTTCAAGGCCATGGGGCATCAGCGAGTGGTGGTTCTGGATGGCGGCTTACCGGCCTGGATCGACGCCGGGCTGGCAACAACAGGAGCAGTAGAAACGACATTTCCCGTGGGGAATTTTAACGCCAAGCCAGTCGCGGAACTGTTTTGCGATTTCGCGGTGGTGTTGGCAGCATTGGATGATGCCAACTGTAGTATTCTCGATGCAAGATCGGCTGGACGTTTTTATGGCACTGTTCCAGAACCCCGGCCTGGCGTGAGAAGTGGTCATATGCCGAATTCGAAAAACCTGCCTTTTCCGGAATTGCTGGATACTGGCGTGATGAAATCTGCTGCCGAGTTGCGAGAAATATTTTCCCAGTTCGCCAGTGTCGAGCAGAAGCTGATCACCAGCTGTGGCTCCGGTATCACTGCTTGTATCCTCACCCTCGCAGCCGATTTGGCTGGTTACGACAAACTTGCCGTTTACGATGGATCATGGGCGGAGTGGGGCGCGCCAGGCAAGTTACCCGTGGCCACAGACTGAGCGCTATAACTGACCAGGCTCCGCTTGCGGAACCTGTCGGTGTTTATGCAACTGATACAATTGATGTCCTCGGGCTTATTATCGGCGTAGTATGCCGATAATTTCTAGAGCGAAGATTCTTGAACACACTGAAACCTGATGGTGTCGAGGTCGACGTCGAAGCTCCGGTATCGATCCCGGCCGGAAATATTCCATTCCAATATTTTTACGCTGTCTGCAATGGCATGCTGAGAACTCAATATCAGAACAAAGACACATATGAATATGGGCATATGAGGGTGGTAATTCATTGGGGTCATGGCTGCGATCCAGCTTGCATTTTTTTCAAATTCCGGACGCACGCACTTGTCAGCGTGCTATCAGCTTCATGATAACTTCTACGTAGCTTGACCGATTTTCTGTTTATAAACAAAGCGTGCGACTGGGGATAGATACGGGTGCAAGCCCGGTGCATTGGGCTGAGACATTACTGTATTATTCAGCGTTGCCCTAGATCTCATTAGTTCGAATACAAACCAGAGGCTTAATACAAGTGACCCCGGCGATTAGCCGGGGTCTGGGTAAGAGCTCTTGGTGCTTGCACCCGCGGAGGCCGGGGGCGCGAGGTGATAACGCACCTCTAACGAGTGGCCCCTTAAAGAAGGAGACCCTTTCATGGTACCAGAAACCGCCACTGCGGCAAGCAAAATTGCAATAGATAACGAGCTGCCCTAGTATCGAGCGGCAACTCCCTATTCAGGGTCTGATTACGAACACAACATTGGACCGGCGCTACTCAGGGTTAGGTGTCCGGACGTGGTGCGAACGGAGAGAAGGATGGCTGATGCGGTATTTTTGAATCTCTCTGGTTCGAAATCACCAAGGTTTATTGGATGGGTCATTGCTGCACTTGGGAAAGATCAGGAGATGGCGAGAATACTTAGTGCTAAAGTATGGGTTGCCGACGATCTCTCTGGTGAACTGAAGACTAAAGATTAGGATGGTAGTTCGCCCGCACCGTTAACGATCGAAACCAGTTGATTAGATTCAGGAGAGTCAGCTGGACAAACAACAAGAAAGTGTATGCTTAGGAGATACGGTTTGAAAACTCGAAGAGGATTACTGCTAGCCTTTGGACTTTTACTTGCAGCTCATGTGAATGCCCAGTCCATAGAGGATGAGGCAGTGGTCTGGCTGCAAGAATTTATCCAGGTGGACACGATTAATCCTCCCGGCAATGAATCCCGCGCCGTCGATTTTTATGCTGCGATATTTGATGCCGAGGGCATCGCCTATGAAACCGCAGAGAGTGCGCCCGGACGGGGCAATATCTGGGCGCGACTAGCCGGTGGCGATGAACCGGCCCTGATTCTGTTGCAACATACCGACGTGGTACCAGCCGACCGGGAATACTGGACCTCCGATCCCCTCTCCGGAGAGATTCGGGATGGCTATATCTGGGGTCGAGGTGCCAGAGACATGAAAGACACGGGCATCTCTCAACTCGCCACATTTGTCAGCCTGCATCGCGCTGGTCTCGCGCTGAATCGGGACGTAGTGTTTGTGGCCACCGCCGATGAAGAAGCGGGTGGCGCCTTCGGGGCTGGCTGGCTGGTGGAAAACCGCCCGGAAATATTTGCCGAAGCTGGCTTGCTGATTAATGAAGGCGGTGCCGGCAGCAGATTGGGGGATCAGGTTGTGTTCGGCGTCGAAGTCACCCAGAAGGTGCCGGTGTGGTTGCATCTCACCGCCGTGGATACCCCCGGACACGGATCTTCTCCACGCACCACCAGCGCGGTAACCCGTATCGTCGAGGCGCTGAATATAATAAGAGAAAACCCCTTTCCCCCTCGTATCATTCCCCCGGTGGAGGCGTATTTCGCAGGCTTATCGCTGTCCATGGACAACGAATGGGCAGATGCCTACGCCAATATTGCCAGTGCAATCAGGGAGCCGGGCTTTATGCAGGAATTTCAGGAATACAGCTCTGGCAACCACGCCTTGACGCGGGACACCTGTACGATGACACGCATGGGAGCCTCGAGCAAAATCAACGTAATACCCCCCGAAGCCTGGGCCGAACTCGATTGTAGAATCCTGCCGGACCGCCCCGCCGAAGAGTTTATCGACACAGTAAGAAATATGATCGCGGCGACCGGTGTCGAAATAGAAGTCATCATGGCCTTCACCCCGGCAATATCAGCCACTGACTCTGCCCTGTATCAGTCCATCGTCAATGTCACTCGGGAAATGCATCCCGGCTCGCGGGTATTGCCATCGGTCAGCACCGGATTTACCGATAGCCATTTCACCCGGGACCTGGGTATTGTCAGCTACGGATTTAATCCAATCATCACAGAACGCGGCGATCCTTCCGGTGTGCATGGCAACGATGAGCGGGTGCCGGTAGAGGCTTTTCGGCGTGGGGTTACGGATCTTCGGGCGATTATTAGAGATTTGGTGGTCGACTGACGAGAGCGTTGCACTAAAGCCTAATGGTACGACGATTGTAATGTCCTTAACCTGAGGCCGGAGCCATTTCGCGGGAATTGACTATGGACCGACGCAAGTTTTTACAACGTTCGCTCCTGAGCACTATTTGGCTATGGCTAAGCGGCCAGGCTCATGCCGCGACACAGGAAAAGCCAAATATCCTCTGGCTCACCAGCGAAGACCATGGCCCACATCTCGGTTGTTATGGTGATCTTTATGCCGACACACCAAACTTAGATAAGCTCGCGGCGCGGGGCATGCTGTTTAAGCGCGCCTGGTCGACGGCGCCGGTGTGTGCCGCGGCTCGCACTGCGTTAATTTCGGGTATATACCCACCCTCGCTGGGAGCGGAGCATATGCGCTCCTTAGTGTCGTTGCCGGCGTTCATGAAGATGTATCCCCAGTATCTGCGGGAGGCGGGTTACTACTGCAGCAACAATGCCAAGGAAGACTACAACCTAGTGGAACCGGGCCAGGTTTGGGATGACTCGAGTGGCGATGCCCATTGGCGAAATCGTGGTTCGGGACAGCCATTTTTCTCGGTGTTTAACTTCGGCATGACCCACGAGAGCCAGATTCGGGCCGCCGATGCCAATACCGTTCATGAGCTTGCGGGCGTCAGAGTGCCTGCCTATCAACCGGATACACCGGAGGTCAGATCGAATTGGGCGCAGTACTATGATCGCATTACGCAATTGGATTCGGCAGTCGCCGAAGCCCTGAGCGCGTTGGAGCAAGCTAGACTGTCAGAAGACACCATCGTCTTTTTCTTTTCTGATCACGGTTCCGGTTTCCCCCGTAGTAAACGCTGGCCCTTTAATTCTGGACTGCATGTGCCCATGATTGTGTACTTCCCCGACAAATGGAGACACCTGGCGCCAGCGGAATACGCACCGGGAGCCCAATCCGAACGACTGGTAGACTTTATGGACCTGGCTCCTACCTTGCTGAGTCTGATTGGGACGGAGCCACCAGCTTACCTGCACGGTCATGCTTTCGCCGGTGGCTTTCAATCCAAGCCACCTGACTATCTCTACGCCTTCCGAGGCCGTATGGATGAGCGCTATGACATGGTGCGCACGGTTACGGATGGGCGCTATATTTATTTGCGTCATTACATGCCTCACAAGATCTATGGTCAGCACGTTAGTTACATGTTTGAGACGCAGGCAACCCAGGTGTGGAAGCGGATGTTTGATGAGGGGCGCTTGAACGCGGCCCAGAGTCGCTTCTGGGAACCCAAGCCGCCGGAGGAATTGTATGATCTGGACAATGACCCGGATGAGATAGACAACCTGGCAAACTCGCCGGCACACCAGCAGATCGTGCGACGCTTGAGACGGGAGCAGCAAGACTGGGTGCTGCAATCCCGTGATTTTGGCTTCTTGCCGGAAGCAGAAATTCATAACCGTTCCCAAAATTCGACTCCCTATGAAGTGGCGCAAGACGATGAGCTATACCCGCTGGCGCGCATCGTTCGAACCGCCGATTTGGCAGCTTCGTTAGATATCGATGCTGTGGATGAGTTGATTGCAGTTCTGGCTGACGCAGATAGTGCGGTGCGTTACTGGGGGGTATTGGGCCTGCTCATGCGCCAGGCGCCTGCGGTCAGTTCCGCGCGGGACCACCTGCTCGCTGCCTTATCCGACTCCTCTGCATCGGTGCGGGTCACAGCGGCGGAGGCACTGGGCCGCTATGGCTCCGGACCCGATATCGATGCTGCTCTGGAGGTGTTACTGGAGCATGCCGCGGTGCAGGCAAACGGCGAATTCATCGCCATGTTGGCGGTCGCCGCCCTGGATGCGATGGAGGAGCGGGCGCTTGGGGTGCAGGATCGAATCGCAGCCATAGACACCACAGGCGGCACCGGCACCCGTCCTACAGCCCGGGAAGTAGAGCGCTTGATCGCCAAGACCCTGGCGGACTTGGGCGCTCGCTAAAAATCCTTTCTGAGATCATTTCTTAGACCACAGTGGGTTGATCAGTCGCAGAATTCGCCGACACATTCCGTTTGATCCCCCTGCTGCGTTCGATCATCCTTTATCTGCAGTTTTAGCCGTAGCCCAGCCGGGGAAAATTTCAGGGGCTGTTTCTACAGCGGCAGTTCAAATTGCGCGCATCCTCTTACGAAAAAGTTTTACTCTGATGGCATTTATGCCTAGAATCCACAACTCATAAACTTGCACCGGATTTACGTTCCGGCAGGCAACCAGGATTGAATATGAACGACTCTGTTAAAGGCGTGGTTGTTGCTGCGCTTTACCACTTCGTGAAATTTCCCGATTTTGAATCTTTCCGAGAACCGCTGAGCCAACTGATGCTGGCGCAGCAAGTGCGGGGCACGCTGTTGCTCGCGGCCGAAGGGATTAATGGCACCATCGCCGGATCACGGCAGGGCGTCGATGTGGTTATCGGCTGGCTACGGCAAGATGTCCGGTTTGCAAACCTAGAAACGAAAGATTCTTATGTCGATGAAACCCCTTTTTACCGTACCAAGGTAAAGCTGAAGAAAGAAATTGTCACTATGGGCGTAGAAGATATCGATCCGAATCTTAGCGTCGGAACCCACGTGGAAGCCGCGGCCTGGAATCAACTGATTAGCGACCCGGAAGTGCTTTTACTGGACACGCGTAATAAATATGAAGTTGAAATTGGTACGTTTGAAAACGCAGTGAATCCGGAGACTAATTCCTTCAGGGAATTCCCCGAGTACGTGCAAAAAAATCTCGATCCGTCGAGACATAAAAAAGTCGCCATGTTTTGCACCGGGGGCATTCGCTGCGAAAAATCCACTGCCTATCTGAAACAGCAGGGTTTCGAAGAGGTCTACCATCTCAAGGGCGGCATTCTGAAGTACCTGGAACAGGTGCCCAAAACAGAAAGCAAATGGCAAGGCGAGTGCTTTGTCTTCGATAATCGCGTAACCGTCAACCACGATCTGGAGCAGGGCGGCTACGATCAGTGTCATGCCTGCCGGATGCCGATTACCCAGCAGGACAAGCAAGGCGAGCATTATCAGAAGGGTGTGAGTTGCCATTATTGTTACGACAAACACAGCAAGGATCAGGTAAAGCGCTATGCGGAGAGAGAGCGCCAGATGCAACTTGCCAGGGACCGGGGAGAGCTCCACATAGGCGCTCCAATGCAGGCGACAATCGAGACCCGGCGCCGGCAGAAGTTGCGGTTCAAAGAGCAGCAGCGGCAGGGTGAGCGGTCAAAAGCCTGAGGCTTGTAGAGCGCCTGTAATAGCCGGGCTTTGCAATAGCCGTGCATAGGGTTTTTGGGTATAGTCCTAGTTACCGTGTTAATCAAACCAAGAAGGCTGAGCTCATGAACACTACTTCGCTAGTGAAAGCTCCTCGCGCACTCCCCATTCTGCTGGTTCTGATCGCGGCACCGATGATTCTTGGTGGCGTGCAATTGGTATTTCTGGGTGGATCATTCTATTACCTGTTGGCGGGTCTGGTGCTGGTTGCCAGTGCCAGGCGACTGTGGCAAGCCAGTCCCACCGGCTCCCTCATCTATGGCGGGTTCCTGATTGCCACCGTAGCCTGGGCCTTGCTGGAATCGGGTACCAATCTGTGGGCGTTGGCACCCCGTATCTTGCCTTTTTCCGGTTTGGGACTTTTGTTTCTGACACCGTGGCTGCGGCGAGCCCTCTACCAGGGGCAACCCCCGCCATTGTTGCGTTCGGATATTTCCAGGGGATCGGCAGTGGTGGTGGTATTGCTGTCTGTCTACGTTGTCTACAGTGGTAGTGGCTACGATGTTAATCCCTTGTCTGCACGCAGTGGCATCAACACCGTCAATACGCAGACCGATTGGCCCAGCTATGGCAACAACGTCGGCGGCAGTCGTTACTCACCAATCGATCAGATCAATACCGGCAATGTTGGCGGTCTGGAACTGGCCTGGACCTATCGCACCCAGGTCGGCGGCGCCTTCAAGGCGACCCCACTGCAGATAGGCGATCTACTCTACGTCTGTACCGGCGGCAACATCATCATCGCCCTCGATGCCAATAGCGGCGATTTGCGTTGGCAATTCGATCCCCTGATCAATGCCGAACACCTGGAGTTTGCGCGTTACTTCACCACCGGCTGTCGTGGTGTCTCCTACTACCAGGCGCCAGCGGAATATGATGGCGAATGCCAGCAGCGAATTCTCACCGCCACCACCGATGCGCGACTGATCGCCGTAGATGCTCTCAGTGGTGAGCGCTGCATCCGGTTCGGTGATTTGGGTGAGATAAATCTAACTACCGGCATGGGCAATGATCCCCTGATATTTAATTTTCAAACCTCACCACCGGGCATCGTCCGGAGCAATGCAGTCGTCGGCGGTTGGGTGCTGGATAATCGCACTGTCGGAGAGCCATCTGGCGTGGTGCGCGCCTTCGATGCCATCAGTGGTGAATTTGCCTGGGCCTGGGACATGGGCAGGCCCGGCATCAATACGCAACCACTGCGAGGCGAAGTGTATACACGAGGCACGCCGAATGTCTGGAGTCTGTTTAGCGTAGATGAAGAGTTAGGCTTGATCTATGCCCCTACCGGAAATGAGACACCTGACTACTTCGGTGGCCAGCGCATGGAGTCCAGCGAGCAATATGCCAGTTCTATCGTCGCTATAGACGGCGAGAATGGCTCTGTACGCTGGTCGTTTCAAACCGTGCATCATGATCTGTGGGATTGGGATGTACCCTCTCAGCCCGTGCTAATCGATTTGCCTGGTGAAAACGGTGAGAAAATACCAGCGGTGCTAGTGCCAACGAAGCGCGCCGAAGTATTCGTGTTGAATCGCGTCACCGGTGAGCCGATCTTCGATATTCAGGAACTGCCGGTGCCGCAGGACGGTGGAGTGCCTGAAGACTATGTCGCCGCAACCCAGCCTTTCACCATGGACATGCCTAATTTTCGACCCGATATGACGGAAGCGAAGATGTGGGGTATCACCCCCCTCGATCAATTGTGGTGCCGCATCGAATACAAGAAAATGCGCTACGACGGGCATTTCACCGTTCCTGGCGCCGATACGATTTTCCAGTTTCCCGGCAACGCCGGCGGCCACAACTGGGGCAGTGTCAGTGTCGATCAGGTGAATAATATCATGGTGGTTAACCCCATGCTGGTTGGCAATCAGCTGACGCTGATTCCGAGAGACGAGCTGCCGGAAGGCGTCGCAGGAAACCAAATCGGGACGCCGTATTCCCATACCACCGTGCGTTTCATGTCGCCGCTGGGAGTGCCCTGCAATCAACCGCCCTACGGTGTGCTCGCCGCCATCGATCTGGAAACCCGGACTTTGCTCTGGGAGCGTCCAATCGGTCTGGCCAAGGACAGTGGGCCGTGGGGCATCAAAACCTACTTGCCGCTCACCATCGGTACACCTCAGAGTGGCGGCACCGTGACAACCGCAGGTGGTCTGATATTCAGCGCCGGGACTTTCGATAACACCATTCGCGCCACCGATATACGCAATGGCAGGGAGTTGTGGCGTAATCCGCTGCCTTTCACAGCCCATGCCACACCGATGAGCTACCTTTCTCCAGGGGGTGAGCAAACTATCATTATCGCGGTACCGGTGTACAACTCGACTTCAGGTTCGGGGTTTCGGGCATTACCGATGGACCAGGA
>PCCP01000014.1 GCA_002731775.1 Gammaproteobacteria bacterium | reverse complement strand
CATCCAGTGCCGCATCACGGTCGGCCTGGTCGGAGAGGCCAGAGTTGGTCATGGCTCCTCTCCAGACTCTCGATTGTTGCCGGCCTCGGCTTCCAATTCCTGAATACGACAGAGAGACCCCAGTTCGCAGTAACGACAGGTGGATCTGCCGTTGACTGGAGAAACATTGGCCTTACCGGCGATGAATTCCCGGGCGATCGATTCGACTTTTCCTCGCCAGTTGCTGCTGACCTCATCCCAGTCCGGGTGGTCCTCATCAGTGCTACTGCCAGGACTCAATTGCCCGTGAAAATTGTCAGTGGCGACGAGGCCGGAATAACGGACATTCTCAATATTGAGATGAGCGACGCTAACGGCGCTTACGGCTTCCTTATATAACCGCGATGCGGCTACGTGATAGAAGGGTAACTGCAAATCCTCGGGCCTCGGTTGCATCCAGCTTTGATGCCTGGTCGCAGTTTTACCGGTCTTGTAGTCGATCAAAGCGAGAGTGCCATCGCCCAGGCTGTCGATGCGATCGATCTTCAAATTCAGTGCCAGGCCTTCAAATTCCCATGACAGGGATTCCTCCCGGGCCAGCACCGAAAAATCCTTGCGCTCACCTTCAAGCTCCAGAAATTGCAGTAACAGCCCGCAAATGCGTTCGCTCTCTATCTCCGCAAATTTCGGTGTCATCACCAGCGGAAATTTCGAACCCAGGGCCTCGATGGCCAACGCGGTTGCAGTGCTGGTGTAGCGCCGCCTATCTGCCGGGGACAGCGCTACTAAATCGGACCGACTCTGGATAACGGCGAACAGGTTTTCCAAAGCAACATGAATCCCTGTGCCCCGCGCTCTGCTGTTGAGGCCAGCCTCGAACTGCATGGGCGCAACGGCAGCGAGCCGATGTACGGCGAAAGCCCGAAACGGACAGCTCGACTGATTGCTTATTAAGCTGCTGCCGCCCCGGATCTGCTCTTCGTCAGCGAGTGCAATCGCGGGGAGATCTTCGATCAAGCACGTGCTTTCAATTCCTGCTTTGCTATCAGTCGCGACGTCCTGCCGTCGATGCAGGGCGCCGTCGATCAGGGGGAAATCGGTAATAGAGCTACTGGGGTTGAGTCGTTGCTCTCCGTCCAGGCGATGATGACTGGCGCACAGGGTGCGGCTCACCGAGTTGCACAACACGGCAAAGGACTCCCGCGCCAACTCAAATTGCACTTCCCCATGACTGCCAGGCATCGCCGCCTGTTTCTGTAAAGCATAAGGCAAGTAGGGTGATGGGTTCGCCGCCTCGGGCCAGTGCCGGTCATCGAACCCCAGCAGCCATAGATGATCGAAGCTAAGACCTATGGCTTCGGTGACGGAGTAAACCGACACCTGGCACTGTGGATCAAAATTTATGCGCTGGCTCTGTTGTGCGCACAAGGTTCGCATGCGGCTTATGGCAGTGGCAAAACTAATCCTGCCGACGGCGACGCTGGCGTTAGCGAATATCTCCAATGCATCGCGCCACTGCTCCAGAATTTCAAGTTCCGCTTTGTCTCTGGCACTCTGCTGCCAACCAAAATCCTCCAGCAGCGCATTAATCTGCTGCACCCAGAATCCGGTTGAGGCCAGACCCTTCAAGCGGCGTGCGCGCTTGCCCAGTTCCGCAAAGCTGGCACCAAGTAGCGGGCAATAGTAGGGTTTGGACTGGGTATTAAGCAGCCGTGAAATTTCCGACAGGTGGCAGCGATTACTGAAATTTCGCCGCATGAAGCTCTCCATCTGAATCCGTGCTTCTTTCTCCTGCTCTGCGCCAGCAGTAAATGGAGATTGCAAAATTCGGCAAATATCTTCGCTGTCCTGAGTTCCACGGCTGAGATCTAACAGCGCGAAGGCATCGTGGATAATCCCGGCATCGATGAACTTTTGACCTGCTAACGAGCTGTTGAATGAATTCTTGTCGTTGGGGTGCATCGGCAAGGAACAATCAAGCAATTCCCGCTTGAGGATTCGTTGCAATTGTTTAGACTGGATTTCATCACGGTTGCTGATTATGCCGATATGGGCAGTGGGGTCCGTGCTCAATAGAGTCCGGGCCCAAGCCGCGCAGCTCTGTATTTCCTCCGCTTGATCCCTAAACTCGAAGCGTCGACGGACCAGGGCAGGCGCGGGCACATTTGTCTGCAGCATATGCACCGTCGCCACCGCGTCGAGGTTGGCAAATAGTCGCTGGTACAGGGGAGGGGGCTGGTAGAAATTAACCAGGTAGACGTCCTCGCCAAGTAGATTCAAAGCCGTTTGATCCAAGGCTGCAAGCAGAGTCTGGGTGCAATCCACCAGATTGATGAGATGGTTTTTTTCGCCATATTGCCGGTATTGCTCTACCCAGTTTAAAAACGCCGCTACATCTGGAATCGCCGTTGCCCCAAGCGCCTCGCGGGGATCGTCGCCGTTGCTTAACCACTGTTGTAAACTTCGATAACTTTGTCCAACTATGCGTGCAGTTTGATCCGGATTCAATAAGGGAAGCTCGCTCAGCGAACGCTCTATGATTCCGATCCAGATGAAATGTTCAGCGGCCGCATCGATCAATTGCAAATTGCAGAAGGACGACAAGGCCCGATTAGACGCCAGCTCCCACATGTCACGGATCCAGATATCGATAGCGAACACGCGCGGGGTTCGGAACGCGGCGGCGCCAGCCTGACTGGCATGACTACTCAATATCGCGTCACGTATCCTGTGATTCGGGACCAGGATGAGAGCGTTCTGCGCGATGGCAGGGAGGAGGGGTTCGATGTTAAATCTGTTAATCGACATCAAGTTGACGGTTCTTTGACTGTCGCGCCGATAGACGCAGACCAGTTCAGGAACTCCTGCTTGTCGCCACGAAAGACGACGCGTTGCAGTTTCTTGTTTAATTGATAGTCGTACATGGGGTCGTAGTAATTGCGCAACAGCGATTCGATCCAGGATCGGTGGGATTCAAAGCCGCCCGTTTTAACCTGGCTTTCCAGTGCGTCGCGCATCAGTGATCCTATGGCGTCATAGTTTTCGCTTCCCAGTCGTTTCTGAATTCTGGCAAGACTGGTGAGCAGGAAATTTTCAAATACGGCTTCGAGATCCGCGCCCTGGTCACGCTCGAACTCATGGTAATTAGAGACGATGTAGTCATTTAGAATGGTATCGACCCGAGAATCCAGCGACTCCTCTACCACCGCGATTGGGGCTGCCAGCATCTGCGTGTGTAGAGACTGGGGCAGCGAGACCGAGCCAATGCCCCGGCTCTCGTCCTCGATAAAAACCTTGCATGTGCTCGCTGTCGGCAAGTTTATCAGAGCCGCCGTAAGATTATTTTCGAAGTTAATTTGCGAGGGTTGGGGCCTGGCTCTTCTGCCGAAGGCCGAGCCACGATGATGGGCGATGCCCTCCAGATCGATGCTATTGGACAACTGATTTAGTAGATGAGTTTTGCCCGAACCGGTCTTACCGGCGACGATAAGAAAGTCTGTTGCCGCGGCAATGCGCTCCAGGCTATGGATCAGGAATCGGCGTAGGGCCTTATAGCCGCCCTCGATTCTCGGCACGGAGATATTTTCCCGCCCTAGCCACTGCTGCACAGTTTGTGATCTCAGTCCGCCGCGGAAACAATAGAGCAGGGCACAGGGATGTTGCTCGAGATAAATCCGCCAGGCTGATAGTCGCCTGAGCCTGCTGTCACCACTCACCAGCTCACCACCCAGGGCGATGGCCGCCTCCTTGCCTCGTTGCCGGTAACGCGTTCCTACGGCCTCGCGTTCGGCATCATCGAGAAGCGGGAGGTTGCTGGCATGCTGGAAGGCACCACGTCGAAATTCCATTGGCGAACGCACATCCAGCAGCGGCGTACTGTGTTTGAATATGTCAGCGAATGCTTTCGCAGAAACGGTATCGGACATGGAGTGCGAAGCGTGTTGCTCTGGATCAATTGCAATCCCAGACAAGTTTAGCATCTGCTTCCGCCCTTACCCTAGCAGGCTGTTGAAAAACTGTTCCACTTGGCAATCCTGCGTTAAAAATTAGTTCAAAATGCGCATTTACAGCGGATAAACTCCGCCTTTTTGCCTTGTCTTGACTGCGCTCGTGATATTTTCAACACCTGGCTAGGGATCCACCGACGGTAGAAAGACGACGCTGTTTCGCTTGGTTCAAATTGCTAGCCAGATTAAAATGTCAGTGACTTGAGGTAATGACAGGCAGTGACTGAAAAAAACCCCCGAACATCCGCTATTGACCCTTTCGAGCTGGTGCGACACATCAAATCCAGGGGCCCGGCACCGGTACATCTTTGGGACCCTCCATTCTGTGGCAACATGGAGTTACGGATTGCCAGAGATGGGACCTGGTTTCACGAGGGCAAGCCGATCAGACGTCCTGCCATGGTACGACTCTTTGCCTCTATTTTGAGGCTGGACAGCGATCGTTGTTACTACCTGGTTACACCGGAGGAGAAGCTAAGAATTCAGGTGGAGGATTGCCCGTTTGTGATCATAGCCATGGACGTGGAAGGCTCTGGTCCCTCGCAAAAACTGCAATTTGAAACCAATACCGGCGAGACAATTATTGCCGGAGAGGATCATCGAATCCGTTTCGAAGTCGACGCTGTAACTGCCGAGCCCCATCCTGTCGTGCATGTGCGTAGTGGGCTCAATGCCTTGCTTAACCGGGCGGTGTTCTACCGCCTGGTCGATCTCGTAGAGACCAGAGATGGTAAGCCAGGCGATGGCCTCGGCATCTGGAGCGCTGGAAGATTTTTCGAACTGGATTCCCAGGGATCCTCTGGCTAGATGGCGTCGGCGGCATTTGACCTGCCAGGTCAAAAACGGCATGATATGCCCCTTTTTTCTGGCAGAGTGCCGCTTGTGCAATCGCTGAGCAATGCCTCGTAAGTCAAAATATCCGGGGAAGTCCATGAAGGTTCTGGTTGCAATAAAACGCGTTGTCGATGCCAATGTAAAAGTCAGGGTCAAATCCGACAGCAGCGGTGTGGATCTAAGTAATGCAAAAATGGCCATGAACCCCTTCTGCGAAATTGCGGTAGAAGAGGCGATCCGAATGCAAGAAGTGGGTTCCGTCGAGGAAGTTATTGCAGTCTCCATAGGGCCCCGGGCGAGCCAGGAACAGATACGCACAGCCCTGGCATTGGGCTGTGACCGTGGCATCCTGGTAGAAACCGATGCCCAGGTCGAACCCCTGGCGGTGGCGAAGATATTGCAGGCGCTGGCGCTGAAACAAGAGATTGGCCTGGTGATCCTGGGCAAGCAATCTATCGACACCGACAATAATCAGGTGGGGCAGATGTTGGCCGCCCTGCTTAATTGGCCCCAGGGCACATTTGCCTGCAAGGCCGAATTTCGAGATGGTAAAATAGACGTGACCCGGGAGATCGATGGCGGCGAACAGACAGTCAGATTGAGCCTGCCGGCGATAATCACCACGGATCTGAGGCTTAACGAGCCACGATACGCGTCTTTACCCAATATAATGAAGGCCAAGAAAAAGCCCATCGACACCGTGACTGCCGCCGAGCTCGAGGTGGACATCACTTCGAAGCTGGAGACCCTCAGCATCGCAGCTCCACCTGAGCGTTCGGCTGGCATCATCGTGGAATCAGTTGCAGAGCTGGTGAATAAGTTAAAGACAGAAGCAAAGGTAATCTAATGCCCGTACTTGTAATTGCCGAACACAATAATGAAGCGCTGAAGACAGCCAGCCTTAACGCCATAACCGCCGCCACCGCCATCGGTGGCGATATCGATGTACTGGTAGCTGGCGCCGCCTGCCGACAGGTCGCCAAAGCAGCAGCTGCAGTAGCAGGTGTCACCAGGGTAATCCTTGCTGACAATGATGCCTATGCTCACCAATTACCAGAAAGTGTCGCCCCCCTGGTAGCTGAGCTTGCCCCGGTCTATTCCCACATACTGGCGGCGGCCACGACTACGGGTAAAAACCTGGCGCCGCGAGTCGCTGCATTGCTCGATGTCGCCCAGATCTCTGACATCGTCGAGGTGCAATCAGAAGATACCTTCGTGCGCCCAGTCTATGCTGGCAACGCTTTGGCTACAGTGCGCTCTGCCGATGAAATCAAGGTTATCACGGTGCGGACTACGGGATTTGAAGAAGCGCCATCCGCTGGCAACGCGCCTATCGAAACCTCCGATATCGTCATCGAGCAGGAGCTGGCCACGTATGTCAGCGAGCAACTTTCTGTCTCTGAACGACCGGAATTGACCTCTGCCTCTATCATCATATCAGGAGGACGAGGTATGCAGAGCGGCGAGAATTTTCTGCTATTGGAAAAAGTAGCTGACAAACTGGGCGCGGCCATCGGTGCTTCGCGAGCGGCAGTGGATGCGGGTTTCGTACCTAACGACATGCAGGTCGGCCAAACCGGTAAAATAGTCGCGCCGGATCTTTATATCGCCGTGGGTATTTCCGGCGCTATTCAACACCTGGCAGGTATGAAAGACAGCAAGGTTATTGTGGCCATAAACAAGGACGAAGAAGCGCCTATATTCCAGGTCGCGGATTACGGTCTGGTAGCAGATCTTTTCAAGGTTCTACCGGAGCTGGAAGCTGCTCTCTAGGGTCGGTGCACCAGAGGATTTCTCTAAGCCACAAAAAGCCCGGAATCCCGGGCTTTTTTAGTTCTTCAACTCGAGCAGCTCGATTAGTTCCGATCAGCTTTCTCGGCAAGTTCTCGACGCTTGACCTCCCGCGGATCATTCGATGCCCGGCCGGCAGATGCTGACAGATTAACATTGCTGTTTTCGATAGGGCTTTTCACAGCACTATTCTGGCTGCCAGCGACCTTCTCACTGACTATTTTATCGACAGCAGGCGCAGCCATTGCCGGTTTTGGCGATGTGGCGTTTTCACTCGCCGGGCTTGGTGCCGGCGCAATTATTGCTGGCTCCGGTTTTACCTTCGCTGGCACCTTCGTTTTTTCCATCGCGGTAATTGCCGTGCTGGCGGGACTGGCCGATTGCTCGGCAGCCGAGACCTTGGCCTCATTTGGCTGCGATTTCGTCGCGGCTAAACTCACAGTTGACGCGACCACTGCTGTACCTTCGGGTTTTAGCGTTGTGCTGGATTTTGTTGGTGTCTTCTCCGGTACCGGCGTTGCTGCTGCCGGTGCAGATGAGGTCTCGGCCGGGGTTGTTGCTGCAGCTTTCGATGTCGACGGTTCAGCTGTGATCGCGACAGCGACCCCGGTTGCCGGTGAAAGTGGCTGCGCTGCAGGCTCTACGGACGTTGGCATTGCTTGACTTGCAACCGGGGCGCTGACATTTTCTTGCCGGTCTGCGACAGCCTTGTGCTCATCTCCTGTGCTGGTTGGCGCTGCTGTCTCCTGACGGCTGTTATCTGCCTGCACACTGCTAGCTTCGCTGTGCTCGGGTCTCGGTCCGCGGCTGCGCTGATTAGTGTTCTTCGGTCGTTTGCTGGCCGGTCTTCTCTGGGATTTCTGCTCCGCTCTCTCCTGGCTCTGGCCCTGGGCTTGACCCTGACCCTGACCCTGACCCTGGGCTTGACCCTGACCCCCGCCCCGGGACTGTCCGCTGCGATCTTGCTTGCGCTCGTCATCAGACTTGCCTCTGGCAGAAGCCTGTTTACGCCGCTGCGGCGACCCTTGTTTGCTGCGATCCGTTCTTCCAGTGCTGCTGCCACGAGACTGCTGATCGCGTTGGTTCTTTGTCCCCGGGCGATTTCGATTCCGGTTCGCTTGCCGTGGACGTCGCTCCTGAGGCTTGGCGCTTTGCTTCGGTGAAGCAGTGAACAAGTCAGCTATCGCCGCCCATAAAGAGGCGAACAGACCCTTGCTGGGTGGCGGTGGACGTTGCGCCGGCACATTGCTGACGGCAGCTTGCTGTACTATTGCCGCCTGCGCTTTGGGTTTAACGTTTACCGCGGCATCCGGCATCGAGGTGGATTCCACCTCATAGGCTTCGGCCTGTTGATTGAGCGCGGTGATTTCGTAATGGGGGGTTTCCATTTCCGGATTCGGCACGATAAGCAGCCGGGTCTTGCTCTGTTGTTCTATCTCGGCGACGGCGAGACGCTTTTCATTGAGCAGATAAGAGGAAACAATCAGCGGCACCGTGGCCCGTACTTCCTGGCTTTTTGGTTTGTTCGCCTCTTCTTGCATAATTCTTAGAATCGACAGAGACAGAGATTCGACATCGCGAATAATGCCCTGGCCACTACAGCGTGGACAAACGATAGCGCTAGTCTCACCCAATGAAGGTCGTAGTCTTTGCCGTGACATTTCCAGCAGGCCGAAGCGGGAGATACGACCGACCTGCACCCTGGCCCGATCCGGTTCCAGCGCATCCCGCATGCGGTTTTCAACCTCTCGCTGATTACGATTGGAGCTCATGTCAATAAAATCGATTACGACGAGTCCCCCCATGTCCCGTAGCCGCAGTTGCCTGGCGATCTCATCGGCCGCCTCGAGGTTGGTAGTGAGAGCTGTTTCTTCGATATCGGCACCGCGAGTAGCACGCGAGGAATTGATATCAATGGAGATAAGGGCCTCGGTTGGATCGATAACTACGGAACCGCCTGAAGGTAATTTGACTTCCCGTTCGAAGGCGCTCTCGATCTGGCTTTCGATCTGATAACGATTAAATAGTGGTAGTTTGTCGTCATATAGCTTGATGCGATTTTCGTATTGCGGCATCACTTGCTTGATGAACGAAATCGCTTCTGCATAAGATTCCTCGGTATCGAATAGCACTTCGCCGATATCCTGGCGCAGATAATCGCGAATGGTTCTAATGATGACATTGCTTTCCTGATAGACAAGAAATGGCGCAGACTTTTCGCTAGCGGCGTCCTGTATGGACTGCCACAGGGCGAGCAGGTAGTCCAGATCCCACTGCAGTTCTTTCTTATCCTTGCCGACACCGGCAGTACGGACAATCATGCCCATGCCGTCGGGAATCGTTAGATTACGTAGCGCTTCGCGCAATTCGGTACGCTCATCGCCTTCGATTCGGCGGGAAATACCACCGGCTTTAGGGTTATTTGGCATCAGCACCAGATAGCGGCCAGCAAGACTGATATACGTGGTGAGGGCCGCCCCCTTGTTGCCGCGCTCTTCTTTTTCTACTTGCACTACGACCTCGGTGCCTTCCGGAATCAGCTTCTTCAGGTTCGATTTGTCGCCGCTACCGGCGTAGTACTGCCGGGAAATTTCTTTAATAGGAAGGAAACCATGTCGCTCGGCGCCAAAATCGACGAAGGCTGCCTCGAGGCTCGGCTCTACTCGAGTTATCTTGCCTTTATAGATATTGGCCTTTTTCTGAACCCGGGTACGGTGTTCGATGTCCAGGTCGTAGAGTTTTTGACCATCGACGAGTGCCACCCTCAGTTCTTCTTCCTGGGTCGCATTGATTAGCATTCTTTTCATAATAAGTTCGCTTTCTGTTTAAATAGATTAACCAGACAAGCAAACTCGAGGGGGCCTACTCATGCCGGAAAAGCGCTGGACAGCGGATTCGCGTCAAGCTTTTCAGCAGATTCGACATAGAGTCGAACCAGGGGCAACTAAAGTGCGCAAACAAAGACCGGTAAAGTTGCAATATAGCGGCAACACCAATCATCCTGGATCAGGATGGGTAGGTGTGACCGAATTAACCCGGCGAGGGTTCTATGTATCGCATTTATCTTTCTGTTTTAATTAACTTTAATGCCCAGTGGCGGTTTCATCACCCGGTCAGACAAAGCTGGCCGAGCGGTGGAGTAGGAAATCCTGAATCTAATTAGTCTTGGTCGATCCGGGCTACTTAAATTAGCCTGTCGCGCCATGCTGCTTAGGCATGGCCCAATATTATCTGTTTAATGAGATGGCAACACTGGAACTGATTGCTAGCTGTTGAGCTAGTCTTACGGAGTCGCAGCCCTGCCTCGGGGCCTTTAAGGCCTGTTTTACAGCGTCTCGGCGGGCAAAGCACAGGTTAAAGCGGCTATTGCCATAGGAGACACGTTAAACGCGGCTACAGGTCAGTAATGCTGCCCGGTCATGGCCGCTGCACGTTACCTTGGTTATTCCGGTAGCGCATGGCGTGGCAATATAGCAGCAAAGCCCCTTTAACTCAAATCCGGCAACGGAAATCCACTAGAAAACAACAACCTGCATCGAGGGTCTATGAATTTAAATATTATTGGCGCTACTTGCTTAAACAAATTTCCTATGCTTAGATTAGGCCAGCGCGTGGCTTTGCCAGTACACAGACACAGCAATCAGACCTTGCCGGGAATGGGGCTGTCAGATCGCCGCAAGCCTAATAAAAAGTAGCCGTACCACCGGGTACAGGAATTACCGATTCGTCCCCGGCTAGAACCGAACAAGAAACCAAAATGCCGTTGCAGCAGCATCCGTGGTGGGGCGGATGGCACTCAGACCGGACTACCTAAACATGACGATTTATTCCTATTGCCGGACTTCCGATCTGGAAGCGTCTCTGGAGCTAGATCAACTCAACGCAATCCTTGAACCGGAAACTCTGGCGATGCAGACCTATTGCCTGAGTCAGCGCTGGTTAATGACGGAGACGTTAAAAGACTTTAATTGCAGCTGGAATCTTGAATTCAGCATGCGGGAAAATGGCAGTCGCCTGCTCAATACGCTGCAAGCCGGTGATGTAATACTCTGCAGCAAACTGGAGCGTATTGTCAGTTCCAGTCAGGAGGCTATAAAGCTAATCGCTAAACTGCGGGATAAGTTTGTGCAGTTGCATATTGTGGAACTCGGTGGCGATGTGAGTCATGCCGACTTCGATGTTAATTTTGGCAAGATCACCGCAATCTTTTCAGCCCTCGAGAAGCGAAAATCTGTGGAACGGATCAAGAGGGTCAAACAACGGCAACGCAAGCAGGGGAAATATCTGGGTGGCAGCAGACCATTCGGTTACTTGATTCATGAAAATGGCCGCCTGATCGAAAATCCCATAGAACAACGGGTGTTAAGAAAAATCATGAATTTGAAGAAGCAGGGAAAATCCCTGCGTGCTATTTCCAGCGAAGTTTCTACTCCCGTCATGCCTATCAGTTTCAAGACTGTGCAAAGGTTGCTGCATCGTCACGCCAACTAACACTAAACGATCGGCCAGGCCGGCCTCATGTTTAAACCATTCTCACTGTTTGTAGGCATGCGCTACTCGTTAACGCGGAAGCACAACCTGCTACTGTCTTTTGTGTCTCTGATTTCGATGCTGGGAATTTCTCTTGGTGTGTTGATTTTGATTGTGGCCTTGTCGGTGATGAATGGCTCTATCTCTGCGCTGCGTGATGAAGCTCTGAAATCTGTGCCACATGTCACACTTTCGAGTGATGAGATGGAAGACCAATTGCCGCGATATCTCCAATTGGCAAATACGGCGGAAGCTATCATCGCCGCTGCACCCTATATTGAGGGTGAGGCAACTCTGCGCTATCAGGGACAGAATAGTTTCGTGCGCTTACGGGGAATCGATCCGTTGCTGGAAGCGGAGGTGGTTAATAACCAGGGACAACGCTACCGACAGTTACTCGCTTCCCTGGCCGCCACCGAAAATGGCATTATTCTAGGCGCTCAACTCGCAGGCAGTCTGGGAATTTATACGTCCGGGGAGGTCAGCGCCATCGCCCTGGGTAGTCTGCTGTCGAGATCGTTGGCGGATTCACAGGGGTTTGAAGTCGTCGGTTTTGCGGATTTTGGCGTTTACAGTAATGGCAATATTGCCTTGATCAATATGCCGTCGGCACGGCGTCTATTTCAACGAGACCCGGGCGTGGACATGCAACTGCGGCTCAGAGTAGGCGACGTGTTCGAGGCTGAAGCCATCGTTGCCTCTGCATTTTCTACGGTTTCCGGGGTCACGCTGGTGCCGTGGAATATCGCCCAGGCCAGCCTCTTTAATGCCCTTAATATGGAGAAATTACTCACCGCATTTATGCTGCTCATGATCGTTATCATTGGTGCAGTCAACATCGTATCGACCCTGGTGATGGTGGTTTCAGACAAGGGCGCTGACATCGCAATTCTGCGCACCATGGGCGCCAGTCGGCGGACTATAATGCAGGTGTTTATTACTCAGGGTTTGATCGCGGGGGTCATGGGAACCATGGTTGGCGCGGTGCTGGGGGTGTTGTTGGCAAGTAATATCACCGCGATTAGTCTGGGGCTGGAGCACATGATTAATTCAATATTTGTCGACGCCAATGTCTACCTTATTTCTCATCTGCAAACCCAGGTGGATTGGGTTGAGGTGGTATTGGTGTGCGTAGCGGCCCTGATCATTTCCTTTCTGGCGACTCTTTATCCGGCATATCGGGCCAGCAAAATACGACCGGCCGAAGTTTTGCGTTACGAATAATTACTCACTGATGTCTCGCCACCAGCAGCGGAAATAGGAATCTTAAGGAGCATCTGATTAATTCTGACAAGCCAGTATTGACCTGCGAGCATCTCGGGAAAATCTATTTCCAGGGTCCACAAGAAGTTGAGGTACTGAAGGATATCAATCTCAAGATCCTCGCCGCGGATCAAATTGCGATCGTCGGCAGTTCCGGTTCCGGCAAGACCACCTTGTTGAATCTCCTGGGCGGACTGGATCTGCCCACAACGGGTACGGTCTATGTCGCTGGCAAGAACCTGGCCTTGGTCAACGAGACCGAGCGGGGGCTGTTGCGAAATCAATATCTTGGATTTGTTTATCAGTTTCATCATTTGCTCGGTGAATTTACGGCGCTGGAAAATGTTTGCATGCCGTTATTGATTGGAGGTATGGACACCTCTGCGGCAGCGGATCGTGCCAGCGCCATATTGTCCCGGGTCGGTCTGCAGGCTCGACTCGAGCACAAGCCCTCTGAACTGTCTGGTGGTGAGAGGCAACGCGTCGCCATCGCCAGGGCCCTGGTGGCGGAGCCAAGTTGTGTGTTGCTGGATGAACCAACCGGTAATCTGGACAGAAAGACGGCAGCGGAAATTCAGAACTTGATGAGCGAACTCAATGACAGTCTGGCGATCAGNTTCGTGGTTGTAACCCACGACGAAAGACTGGCGCAGTCCATGCAGCGCAAANTAATCCTGCAGGACGGCTTGCTGCATGAGCGCTAAGCGAGCCAATGTTCCGCGCCTGATTGCACTGCGCTACCTCAGTGTAGGCAAACGTAGCCACCTGGTTTCTTTCATCTCCGTCATCTCCATATTTGGACTCGCTCTCGGGGTTGCGATTCTAATTACGGTGCTCTCGGTAATGAATGGTTTCGATCACGAAATGCGTGAAAACGTATTGGGTGTGGTGCCACACATCACCATCTCCTCGAGGGAAAATTTAAGCCTTGACCAGTGGCAGCAGATAGAGTTGTCGGCGGCCCAGCATCCTGCGGTCACGGCGGTGGCGCCGGTGATCGACGTGGCCGGGGTGATGGCGACGGGCGATGGTAACAAGGCGGTCCTGATCAGCGGTATTAATCCAGAGTCGGAGGCCGCGGTCTCCTCCATCGCCAAATTTATCCATAGTGGCTCTTTGCAGGCATTACAGAACAAGCGCTGGGGTGTCGTGGTGGGCGAGACCCTCGCATCTCGACTCGCAATCACCCTGGGCGATAAAGTTGACATTTTTTCGGCGGCAGTTTCTATCAATCCGGTGACGCCACAGGCGACATTCAAGCGTTTCGAAGTGGTGGGGATATTCAAGGTTGGCAGCCTGGAGTTGGATAGCGAATTGGCGCTCATCAATCTGTCTTCCGCCCGGGTGCTATTCAAGATAAGGCCGCCGTACAATGGCTTGAGAATTCGAACCAGCGAGGTCCTCAATGCGGACAAGATTCGGCTGGAGTTGGCCAAGGCGCTGCCAGCAACTGTATCGGTACAGAGTTGGACGGCGGCGCTCGGGGGCATCTATAACAATATAAAATTCTCTCGTTCCATCATCAGTTTCATGCTGTGGTTGTTAATCGGCGTTGCCGCCTTCAATCTGGTGGTAAGCCTGATCACGATCGTAAGAGACAAGCGCGGTGACATCGCGATCTTACGGACCCTGGGCGCGAGCCCGGCCATGATTAACCGGATATTCATGTGGCAAGGCTGCCTTATCGGCGCCATCGGCATTTTGATCGGCGTCGCCCTGGGTGTCGTCAGTTCTCTAAAGATCAGTGACTTGGCGACCGCCATCGAAAGCCGGTTTTCGATACAACTGCTTAATGCCGAAGTCTACCCCATCGATTTCCTGCCCTCGCAGCTGAACTATGGCGATGTGTTGATGGTGACGGCGGGCGTGTTGTTGCTGTCGTTCCTGGCGACACTGTATCCGGCCCGAAGGGCCGCGGCGGTGCAACCTGCCGATGCCCTGCGCACGGAATAATTCTCGGCTAAACTGGCATTCGGCCGGCGTCTTCACTAGCTTTATAGTCTTCAACGGATTGAGGCACTGCCCGTGCGGTTTGCGCTTATTGGCTATGATCTGGGCGTTTTTGCCGGGGCCTTTGTCGCCACACCTGAAGCAACCCATCTCTACGTCTATCTTGGTCCGGGCCTGGGGCTTGCGCTGGCACTATTGCTTGGACTGCGTTGGCGGCTGCTGCCAACCAAAAGTGCATTGCTACTTCTGTTAACCGGCCTCAGTGCCATCCTGGGATTTCTGTGGCATATGAGCTGGGCCAGCTCGATTCTGCAACAGCAGTTGCCAGAATCCCTAGAGGGAAACAACATGCTGGTGACAGGCGTGGTCGTATCCTTGCCCCAGCGCAACGCCATCGCCCAGCAGTTCTCGCAGCGCGTAATTTTACTTAACTACTATGGTGAGAAATCGATCCGTGGCGGTGAGCATTGGCAATTCCTGGTGCGATTGAATAAGCCTCATGGTTTCGCCAACCCGGCTTCCTTCGATTACGAAGCCTGGTTATTTCAGCAGGCGATTGTGGCCAAAGGTTATGTCAGGAGCAGCACCGACAACCGTTTGCTGGCCGCCCACTCACGGTCTATAACGAGCATCCGATCCCGGTTACGCAGTAGGGTACAAGCTGCGGTTGCGGACCTGAACTATGGCGGCATTATTCTTGCCTTGATATTGGGCGATAGGAGTGGAATATCTCAGAGCAGCTGGCAAAAGCTCAGCGACACCGGTATCAATCACCTGTTCGTGATATCTGGTTTACACATCGGCCTGATTGCAGTGGCAGTATTCTGGCTTGCAGACAAATTTATCCGTCTTTTACCAGCGATCCT
>PCCP01000058.1 GCA_002731775.1 Gammaproteobacteria bacterium | reverse complement strand
GTATTCAGACGCCCAGTGGTCATCAGGCGTTAGGTTCGTAAAGTAGCCGAATGGGTTTTCGTCTCCAAGCAGGTCGTAAAATCCTGTTTCGTAGGGGTCGATGATGTAGTGCCAGTCACCGGCAAGTGATTGGGGGTTTCTGTTGTAGGGGTTTTGAATAAGGTTCATGCCTCTTAGAGTAGGGACATTGGGCAAAAAAGTCGATACGCTTAGGGGAAACCCCTAAGCGAGATCAGTGATGTCCTTAACCATGTCTTCCAGTGAACGTGAACTCTTCCTGTCCGGATTGCATGTTGGGATCATTAGTATTCCCCGTGCCAGTAAAGGGCCGCTGACAGTGCCTATCTGGTACGACTACCAGCCTGGCGGTGAGGTTTGGGTGATCACTGACACAGACTCGATTAAGGGTAAGCTTTTGACGAAAGCCTCACGTATCAGCCTGTGTGCTCAAACAGAAACGGCGCCCTACCAGTATGTTTCGGTCGAGGGGCCATTCACCACACGGCCTTCAACCCAGGAAGAGTTGCTGGCGATGGCCGTTCGTTATTTGGGTGAAGAGCAGGGCCAGGCTTATGCGGAGAACTCGGCAGGGGGTGGTGAGGGAAGCATCGTTGTCGCAATAGCACCGGAGACCTGGTTTTCGGTGGATTACAATAAAATGTAAATGGGGGGCGGGGTAAAGTGTCAGGATAAGCGGAAACCTTTCCCGATCAAGCGGTGGGGCTGCAATGAATAGCGGCGATCAAGAATCCTTGTTCGAAGTAGATAAGGACAGAAGAGCTTTTCATCAAAGGCAGAGAGGCAGGCGATAGCGCCTACCATGAAGGTACCTGTAAGCAGTTTGATTGCAGGCTTGATTCAGACCTGGTCCAAATTTACCTGTTCACATTGTTTATAGATCGTATAGATACCTTAGTTTTTCATCTTTTTGAGATCAGGTGCGTTGGGACTTTGCATCGCTGAACCTGCATTCGCTTCTTCAGCTAGCGCTTTAACGGCCTTTTCGTTCTCCATAATTTTCGATGTAACCGCTTCGCCTGCGCGGTCGAATACTTCTCGGTTTTCAATCACGTCTTGCTGTGACTTTCTGTAGGCCTTCAGATAGCCATTGATCTCTGGCACAACGTATCGAGCAACTCGATCCCAGCTTCGGAAATTTTGTTCTGGCGTACACCAGTCGTGTACAAAGCCAATTACGGTGCCGAAGCCGCCGGTCAGTTCATACATTTTTCTGATCGAGTCAACCAGGTCATCAGGTGTGCCGATGACGATGGCAGCGTTATCTCCAAATGCCATGCCGTCTACCGCTTCATCGGGGGAATCGAAGATCTCAGCCCCAGGCCGCATCAACGTACCGACGGTATACTCGTTGTGCCATTTCATAAGACCGTGTTTGGCTTCTTCTCTAGCTTGTTCTCTTGTTTCTGCGATATGGAAATTCATCACGATACGCCAATTAGATCGATCAACAGACTTGCCGTGTTTTTCCGCACTGTCCTTCGCAAAACTCCACTGTAGCGGCAATGACTGTAGGCCGGAGGTTGACATTGAACCAATCGATAAAGCTCCCGCACCATATTTTCCTGCCAGCGTCATGCCGGAAGGACTAATCATTGAAGCAACAACAAACTCCATATCTTCTTGAAGCGGGAGTAGCTGAAGTGCGGCATTTTTTAGCGTGAACCACTCTGATTCGTGATCGAAGCGGTCTTCGCCTTTCATGAGCCGTTTGATAACACCGATAGCCTCGTCTTGTCGATCTCGTTGTGTCATTGGATCAATACCCAGCGTGTAGGCATCACTGGGTAATGCCCCTGGGCCGGAACCGAAGATGGCGCGTCCGTCGGTCATATGGTCAAGCTGCACCATACGTTGAGCAACATTATAGGGATGGTGATAGGGCAAAGAGATGACCCCCGTTCCGAGTTTTATTCTATGACTGCGTTGACCTGCAGCGGCAAGGAACATCTCAGGAGACGCAATCATCTCCCATCCGGTCGAGTGGTGTTCACCACACCAAAATTCGTTGTAACCGAGACGATCCAGATGTTCTACCAAATCGAGGTCACGTTGATATTGGAGCATAGGATGCTCGCCAATAGGATGATGAGGCGCGAGAAAAGCGCCAAAATTAATTCGTGACATTTCTGGTTCTCCGCAAACGGTATTGGTCGGCATCGTACCATGACACTATCACCACTGTACTCACGCCATTGCCAGCAGTACCGAAGCGGTTGAGGCCTACGACATAACACTGATTTTCGATGGCGCGCTTATCGCAACATTCCATCTATTGACTGAAGCGTCCTGTCAAAATTCCTGTCCTCAATAATACTTATCCCGTTTTATGATTCGTGTCTGTATCGGGTAACCGGTTTGCCATGGCCGGTTACCAATGAGACCTCCCGCATTCCTTATTCGGGGTTTTTTATCTGGGTTTTACGGCCTTAATCAGGAATCGGTCAGTTTTCCCCCGTATAGAAGGGTCAAACACCATCTTGCTGAGGTCGTCTTCGGAGTTTCTTAGCGTGTTACTGGTAGATTCAATACTGAAACCGGCTTCAAGCAGTGCTTCAAGTGCTAGTTCCCCGTGCATCCGATGCAGCGACTGGTTGTCTGCGGTCGCGCCGCCTTCATGATCAATGACGCCGAACACTGCGCCTGGCTTCAGCACATCAAAGATGTGTTTTGCGAAACTAACGGCCGCGTCTTTGCCCGAGCTGTTATATATGTCATGGAAATTTAGGGCAGTCATCGCGAAATCAATACTCTCGGGTGCTATTCCTAATGCTGTTGTTTCTCTGTCCCAGCGGATGACGTTGGGCAGGCGGTTGTCGGCGAGCCGCTGGCCTAGTGCCTTGTCATTTGCCCCGTCTCGAAACTTCAGGACGGCTGCCGGATTCTGGGCATACACTTTGCCCCTGGGTCCCACGGTTCTTGAAAGAACCTCGGTGTAGTAACCGCTGGCTGCAATCACGTCAATGACCGTCATTCCCGGCTCAACCCCCAGGAACGTCATAACCTCTGCAGGTTTCCTGCCGCCGTCCCGGGCTTTGTCCTCGGTGGGTCTGGATTCATCCATCAATGCCACAACCACGCTGGTTTTTGGGGTAGCGTTAGTTGAGAAAGCGATAAACAGCGGTAGCAGTAGCAACAACCTGGGCATAGCGTCACCTGTTAATTGGGAGAAGAGCCAGTCTACACGGTAAGATAGGGTTAACCCGGTTTTATGTTCAGAACTAAGCTCAACCCGTATATGCTGAACCCATGAGTGATTACAACCAGCCANTGTCAGGTAATGAAATGCCCCGGTTTGCCGGAACGGCTACCATGTTTAGGNTGCCGNTGGCNCNGGANCCATCATCGGTGGATGTGGGGATCGTCGGTGTTCCGCTTGATATNGGTACCAGTAACCGGGTGGGNGCCCGCTATGGTCCNCGTCAGATTCGAGCTGAGTCGGTATTGGTTCGCCCNTATGGCATGGCGACGGGTGCGGCGCCGTTNGATTCNTTCAATGTTGCCGATCTTGGTGATGTGGCCCTCAATACCTATAACCTTGAAAAATCGGTCGACATAATCGAACGCCACTTTGATGCGTTGTTGCAGCAGGATCTGAAAACAATATCCCTGGGGGGCGATCACACCGTGACGTTACCCATACTACGTGCCTATGCAAAGAAGTACGGTCCGCTGGCTGTCGTGCATGTCGATGCTCATGCTGACATGAATGATGAGATGTTCGGCGAGAAGGTCACGCACGGAACTATTTTCAGGCGGGCGATTGAAGAAAATTTGATTGACCCTAAAAAGATGATCCAGGTCGGACTGCGCGCCACCGGCTATGCGGCTGAAGATTTTGACTGGGCGAAGTCAAAAGGTGTCCAGGTCGTTCCGGCTGAGGAGTGCTGGTATCATTCCCTGGCGCCGCTCATGGAAGACTACCGAAGCAATCTCGGGAGTGAGCACCCGGTTTACCTGTCATTTGATATTGATGGTCTTGATCCATCCTGTGCGCCGGGCACTGGAACACCCGAGCCTGGCGGGCTTACTACGACGCAGGGTATTGAGCTGATACGGGGCTGCTCCGGGCTCAACCTTGTGGGCGCTGACCTGGTAGAAGTCTCCCCACCCTACGACCCAAGCGGCAATACCGCCTTGCTGGCCGCTAATCTTGTTTTTGAGATGTTGTGTGCGTTACCAGGTTGTAAAAAAAGATAAGTTTTACCCGAACTCCTTCCCTAATGACCCTTCATCGAAGGCTTTGCTGGCAATAATATGCAAATGCAGGTGGAACACGGTTTGACCAGCAGCGGCACCATTGTTGATCACCAGGCGAAAGGCGTCGTCCACACCAAGCTGTTTAGAGACCTTGCCCGCGACCAGCAATAGATGGCCCAACAATGCCTGGTGGCTTTCATTGGCATCAGCCAGCCGGGGAATATCCTTTGCCCTTGGAATAATCAGCACGTGTGTCGGGGCCTGTGGGTTGATGTCCTGAATGACGATGCAGTGATCGTCTTCATACAACGGTTCTGATGGGATTTCGCCATCGACAATCTTCCCGAAAATTGTTTTTTCTTCTGTCATTACTATTTCCTTGTGCTCAGTCGTGTCGACACAGTCGCCGATACACTACTGTCATTTCTAGTGTAGCGTCGAAGTAAGTAACCCCGTCAGGTTACCCATGCTTACCGACCTCCCAGCCAGCACCAGCGATCGTTTCAGAAGCAAACGCTCGCGGTGTCTCTTCGAGTGTCGTCGCCATGGTGTCGTTCCATCGGTTTAGAAAACCAAATAACGAAATGACCGCGACAACCTCGACACACTGTTTGTCTGAAAAGTGTTCCCTGAGGGCATCCATATGTTCTGGTTCTACCGCGTTCGGCACCATGCCTGCATGTAATGCAACTCGAAGTGCCGCTTTTTCGGCGTCGGTGAAAAGGGCGCTTGTTTCGAATTCAAAGGCCGCCTGGATTTTCTCGGGGCTGACCCCGCTTACTTCTGCGCCATGGGATGTGTGCGCCTGGCAATAGCGGCAACCAGCTGCATTGCTGACCACGAATGCGACTAGTTGTTTTAAACTTCTTTCCAACTCGCCACCGCCGATAATGCCACCGGCGAAGCCTCCGAATGATTGCAGCAGTTCCGGCCAGTGAGCCATGGTGAGCATGCTGTTAGGGAGAAACCCCATGGCCGCTTCGACCGCCTGGAAAGTGGGTTCCATGCCTGCGAGCGTTTCCCGCGTTTTAGGGGTGACCAGGGTCATTCGATATCTCCTCTGCTTGTCAGTGGAGACTAACAATAGCAGGGATATAGATCGAATTGGCCGGATTTAACCTCCAGCCGTGCTCGGCACTAATCGAAACTCTGGGCTAGCGGCGTTTTTGGTCTACAAGCCCTTGAGTAACAACTTTCAGAATCTGCCGGCACGTCACTTGCCCAACCAGCAGACCATCCTGCACGACAGGTCTTCTGCGATGCTTATGGTCCAGCATCGAGGTGGCAACATCCACGATATCATCGTGAGGATGCTGGACTTCAACTTCACGGGCCATGACATCACCCACCAGCGCGGCGCCATACTCCTCGTCATTGTAGACACCCGCAAGAATAACTCGCAGGCAATCAAGTTCCGACAGCATGCCCATTAATGCCTTCCGTTCATCCACAACGACAAGACCGGATACTTTGTGATCCAATATTCGAAGTGCTGCTTCGTAGACGGTGAGTTCCGGTCTGGCAGTGACCGGGTTTTTTAACATGTAATCCTTAAGTTCTACGGAACCTAACATGGTTCTACCTCCTCATCAGGGTTAATCCTGGTCATTTTCGGCCCATTAACTGATAACCGGTACTATCGCGGGTCGTTCAGGTCAGTGCCTGAGCTACTGATGTAACCCATTCCACTACGGGTGTGGGATACACACCCAATACGACTAACAATACTGAAACCATGCCGAGTGCCCACCCGCCGGCCAGAGGTATGTCGATCTCATCCTCTGAAACGGGTTGCTTCGTCATGGAAAAAATGATTCTCAGGTAGTAGTACAGACCGATACCGCTACCAACCACTACGGCCGCGAGTAATTGCCACAGGCCCGACTGTACACCAGCCGCGAAGATATAAAACTTGCCGATGAACCCCACCGTAAGCGGTATACCTGCCAGTGATAACAACATCGCGCTGAAAAAGGTACCCAGTAGGGGGCGGCGCCAGAACAGGCCCTCATACTGCGAGAGCTCGTCGGTATCGTGATCCGACTGGGTGCTCCCGGACATAATAGTCACCACGCCGAAGGCGCCGATGGTCGTCACGAAATAGGCGATCAGGAAGAACATGCTGGCTTCTATGGCAAGCTGCTTGCCGCCCACTGCACTGGCCGCAAGGAACCCGACCAGCAGGTATCCAATGTGCGCGATTGAAGAGTAAGCAAGCACTCGTTTTATCTTGTCCTGCATCAAGGCCAGTATATTGCCGACGAGGATTGAAAGGAGTGCAACCCAAAACAGTGATTCCAGAATCGCCTCAAACCTAAAACCATCAAATGACACAAAGAAGCGCAGCAGCACCGCAAAGATACCGCCTTTGGAAATCGTCGCAAGGAATGCTGTGGTTGGTGCAGGTGCACCCTCGTAAACATCCGGCGTCCACATGTGGAAAGGAGCCAGAGATAACTTGAAGGCGATACCAGCGAGTACAAAAGTCGCGCCGATCAGGACGTACACACTGGCGTGTTCCACGTTGGCAGTTGCATCTGCCATACCTTGGAACGACAAGCTTCCGGTAACGGCAAACAGGAATGCGATACCAAACAGTAAGGTGGCGGACGACACCCCGGAGAGGATGAGGTACTTCAGCGCGGCTTCAAGGCTGAAAAATCCGCGGGTCGGGTAGGAAATCATCGCATAGAGCGAAACACCGACCAGTTCCAGGCCCAGAATGAAGGATGCAAAGTGAGCGCTGTGCGCGAGTATGACGCCACCCAGGGTAGATAGGAGCATCAGCATCAGGTACTCGTCCTGATTTTCACCGCGGCCTGCGTGGTAACTGTATGCCAGCAGACAGATGAAGAAGGCGCCGATGATGATGATGCTGGAAAAGAGCAGGGCATACTCATCAACCACGATCAGTGGCGTCACAAACTGAGGCTCCAGATTGATGCTGACCCAGGCGATGGCGGCGAGTGTCAGCGCCAGGCCCATCGTGCAGCAGAGGCAGGTCAGTGCCAGGTTCCTGGCAAAGGCGATGACCATCATGACAACAAGGATGACGCCCGTCAGCGTGATGATTGGCAGCAGTGCAAGCAGGTCGGTGGTGGTCATGGCAGCACCCCAACCCAGCTTTCGCTATTGGTACCCGTTAACTCATACAGGCTCGCAAGCACCGGATTCACCAGATCGAATACAGGTTGAGGGTAAACGCCAATATAGATGAGCCCTATCATCATGGGGATCATGGCAATCATCTCGCGCTTGCCGAAGTCCGGCATACCGATGCCTCCATTTTTTTGGGGATGGTCCCTTTCGCCCTGGAAAACCTTCTGTAACGACATCAGCGCGTACATGGCGCCGGTTACAAGTCCGAGAGTTGCCAGGATGGTGATCCATTTGTTTACCGCGAATGCGCCTAGCAGAATCAGGAACTCGCCAACGAAGTTCCCAAGTCCGGGCATGCCAAGCGAGGCGATAATAAAGAACATCGCGATGGCACCCATCCTGGGCGCTTCCTGCCAGAGTCCGCCCATCTCATTCATGTTCCGGGTATGTAACCGATGTTGCAGTGCTCCGGCAATCATGAACAGGGCTGCGGTGGAGAAGCCGTGCGCAACCATCTGCATGACTGACCCCTGAATGGATAGTTCGGTCCAGGCAAACACACCAACCAGCACGAACCCCATGTGGCTCACGCTGCTGTATGCGACCAGCCGTTTGAAGTCTGATTGGCCAAAGGCCAGCAGTGCGCCGTAGAGTATGCCAATGGCACCTAACGACATTGCAAGGGTGGAAATTTCCGCCGCCGCATCCGGGAACAATGGCACCGTGAATCGAATTAACCCATATGCGCCAGTCTTAAGGAGGATGCCCGCTAGCAGGACACTGGCAGCGGTAGGCGCCTGGGTATGTGCGTCTGGTAGCCATGAATGGAACGGGAAACCGGGCAGTTTGACTACGAAGGCAACAAAGAAACCACACATCATCCAGAAAGCCAGATCCGGGTCGATGCTGTGTCCCAGCAGGTCGAAATAGTTGAACG